>JAIEPP010000267.1 GCA_019748335.1 Xanthobacteraceae bacterium | reverse complement strand
CGGCCGGCGCAGGTCCGCATCCGCTTCACCGATCTCGACGGCAAGGTGCATGAGGAAGACGCCGACGGTCTGTTCGCCACCTGCATCCAGCACGAGATCGACCATCTCAACGGCGTGCTGTTCGTGGACTACCTGTCGAAACTGAAGCGCGACCGCGTGCTGAAGAAGTTTACCAAGGCCGCCAAGCGCGCGGGGGAGTAAGTCAAAGACGCAACTCTTTCCCCTCGGCCGGTCTGCTCTCTCCCCCCTTGTGGGGGAGAGGTGGAGAGGGGGGTACCGCGAATTCGGTGCCTGTGGCTTACCCCTCTCCCTAACCCTCCCCCACAAGGGGGGAGGGAACGCATCGAGTTCTTGTCATGCCTCTCCGTCTGATCTTCATGGGCACGCCCGATTTCGCGGTGCCGACGCTGCTGGAACTGGTGGCCCATGGCCATCAGGTCGTGGCCGTCTATACCCGCGCGGCAAAACCGGCCGGACGTGGCATGAAGTTGCAGCCAACGCCGGTCGAGCAGGAAGCGCGGCGGTTGGGCATTCCCGTGTTCACACCAAAAACCTTGAAGACGCCGGAAGCGCTCGACGAATTCAGCGCACTCGAAGCCGATGCAGCTGTCGTCGTCGCCTACGGCATGATCCTGCCGCAAGCGATTCTCGATGCGCCAAGGCTCGGCTGTTTCAACCTGCACGGCTCGCTGCTGCCGCGCTGGCGCGGGGCGGCGCCGATCAACCGCGCCATCATGGCCGGCGATGCCGAGTCCGGCGTGATGGTGATGAAGATGGACGCCGGCCTCGACACCGGCGACGTCGCGATGGCGGAGCGGCTTGCGATATCAGATAAGATGACAGCGTCCGACCTGCACGACGCGCTGGCGCCGCTTGGCGCCGACCTGATGGTGCGGGCGATGGGTGCGCTGGAACGCGGCCGCCTGCAACTCAACAAACAGAGCGAAGACGGCGTCACCTACGCCGCCAAGATCGACAAATCAGAGGCGCGGATCGACTGGAACAAGCCCGCGCACGACGTGCTGCGGCATATTCACGGGCTGTCACCGTTTCCCGGCGCCTGGTGCGAGCTCGCGACCGATGGCGAACCGGCCCGTCTGAAAATCCTGCGCTGCGAGCCGGCGAAAGGCGCGGGCGCACCGGGCGATGTGCTGGATGGCAGCCTGACCATCGCCTGCGCCGACGGCGCGATCCGGATTCTGGAATTGCAACGCGCCGGCAAGGCGCCGATGAAGTCAGCGGATTTTTTGCGTGGCACGCCGTTAAAACCGCCGGCGCGGCTCGCCTGATGCCCCGCTACAAGCTCATCATCGAATATGACGGCACGCCGTTTTCCGGCTGGCAGATCCAGGACAATGCGCCGACCGTGCAGGGCGCGCTGGAAACCGCGGTGAGAGCGATCTGCGGCGAACAGGTTCGCGTCCACGGCGCCGGCCGCACCGATGCCGGCGTGCATGCGCTGGGGCAGGTCGCCCATTGCGATATCCAAAAACCGTTTCCGCCGGGTCGGCTGCGCGACGGGCTGAATGCGCATCTGCGCCCACATCCGATCGGGGTGCTTTCGGCGGATATCGTGGCTGATGATTTCGAGGCGCGCTTTTCCGCCCTCAAGCGGCACTACCGCTATCGCATCACCAACCACCGCGCCAACCTTGCGGTTGATATCGGCCGCAGCTGGCGGGTGCCGCGACATCTCGATACCGATGCGATGCAGGCTGCCGCGCAGCGACTGCTGGGCAAGCACGATTTTACGACGTTTCGCGATACCGAATGCCAGGCAAAGTCGCCGGAAAAAACGCTGGACCAGCTCGACGTCATCAGGGACGGCAATGCGGTCGATATCCTCACCTCAGCGCGCTCGTTCCTGCACAGCCAGGTGCGCTCGATGGTGGGCTCGCTGGTCTGGGTCGGCGAAGGCCGCTGGAGCGCGGATGATCTCACCGCCGCATTGGCCGCCCGCAACCGCGCCGCCTGCGGCATCGTCGCGCCGCCGGAGGGGCTGTATCTGGTGCGGGTGGATTATTAGTTCATCCCCACCGTCATGGCCGGGCTTGTCCCGGCCATCCACGTCCTTCATCATCAACGAATGCTAGGCGGCTGAGTTTACATCATCGCAAGCGCGCCCAATGGCATCCTGTACGTCGGGGTGATAAGTGATCTTGTCAAACGTGTCTACGAGCACAGGAATGGATTGATCGCTGGCTTTACCAAGAGGTATTCGGTCAAGCGTCTCGTCTATTTCGAATTCCACGAAGACATTCAGGCCGCAATCCGGCGCGAGCACAACATCAAGCATTGGTCGCGAAAATGGAAGGTGAGGCTGATCCTGGCTGACAATCCGGATTGGAACGATCTGTACGACTCGATCACCCAATAGGTCGCCATCGTTCTCCTCGTCATGCCCGGCCTTGTGCCGGGCATCCACGTCCTTTCATGTTTGAGCAAGCAGAACGTGGATGGCCGGGACAAGCCCGGCCATGACGATGGAGTTGGCTATGACGCCTAAGCGAAATACCGATCCAGCACGCCGCGATAGATCCGCGTCAGCTTTTCCAGATCCGACACCGGCGTGCGCTCGTCGACCTGGTGCATGGTCTGGCCGACCAGGCCGAATTCGATCACCGGGCAATAGCTCGAGATGAAACGCGCGTCCGAGGTGCCGCCTGAGGTCGAGAGTTCCGGCTTGCGGCCGGTGACTTCCTCGATCGCGCTGACGGCGAGGTCGGTGAACGGACCGGGCTTTGTCACGAACACGTTGGAGTTGGAATATTCCCACTTGATGTGCGCGCGGATGCGGTTGCCGCAGGCCTTAGCCAGCCGCTCCTCGACCAGTGCGCGCAACGTTTCCTGGGTGTGGTTGTCGTTGAAGCGGATGTTGAACTTGGCGCGCGCCTGCGCTGGGATCACGTTGCTGGCGGTGTTGCCGACATCGATCGAGGTGAATTCGAGATTGGACGCCTGGAACTGGGCGCTGCCGTGGTCGAGCGGCTCGTCGGAGATCGCGACCACCAGCCGCGCAATATCCGGCACCGGATTGGCGGCGCGATGCGGATAGGCGACGTGGCCCTGCACGCCGTCGACATAAACGGTGCCGGACAGCGAGCCGCGGCGGCCGACCTTGATGCAATCGCCGAGCACTTCGACGTTGGAGGGCTCGCCGAGCACGCAATGATCGAATTTCTCGCCGCGGTCGGCGACCCACTTCAACAGCTTGATGGTGCCGTTGACCGAGATTGCTTCCTCGTCGCCGGTGATCAGGAACGAGATCGAACCTTTGGGCTTGCCGCCGTTGTCGGCGAGATATTGCAGCACCGCGGCGACGCTGCAGGCGATGCCGCCCTTCATGTCGACGGCGCCACGGCCGTAGAGAAAGCCGTCCTTCACCTCGCCCGAGAACGCGCCGTGGCTCCATGCCGTCTCGTCGCCGGCGGGGACCACGTCGGTATGGCCGGCAAAGGTGATGTGCGGCGCAGAGTCACCAATGCGGGCATAGAGGTTGTCGACATCCTCGGTGCCGGGTTCGCTGAAGGTGACGCGGTGCAGTTCGAAGCCGGCGGTCTTCAGGAGGTTTTCGAGAACACCCAGTGCGCCGGCATCGGCGGGGGTGACGGACGGGCAGCGGACGAGGTCGCGCGTGATGGAAACAGCGTCATTCATAGCCCGGCTTAACACGCCAAACCGGCGGCGGGCCAGCCTTGTGCGGCACCATTTCGACCTCGCTCCGCTGCTCCCAGCGCGGCCGCGTATCTGTTGGCGCGAGCGGATTGGCGCCGAACCGGTTGGTCTTCCGCGAGCCCTTGAGGCAGTACAGTTCGATAAAACCCCAGATGCAGAAAACGAGGGCCAGCACGCTGATGACAAGGACGAAATAGGAATCGTCGGGCAGCCAGCCGCCCAACTGGTTGTAGAAACTCGGGATCGCCACAAGCGGGATGGCCCACCAGGCGCTCTTGTCGCGGTCGTGCAGGCGCTTGACCGCAGTCGCGAAGTAGACCCACAGGAACAGCACCGAGCCCGCCGCTTCGAACAGCAGAACCGGCAGCTCGGCCAGCGGGCGCGATTGATAGAAGGCGGGATCGAAGATCCTGAAAAGGTAGTCGATGCCGAAGCCGATGTCCCGGGGGCCGTTACTCGAGAGGAGGAAGGCCAACCCCGACATCAGCATGGCGAGAAATATCATCCAGCAAATGATGATCAGTCCCGCGAGCCACAATTTGGCGCGGTTGATCCGGCCTTTGAAGCTGAAGAGATACCAGACCCAATCCATGGTGCGACCTCCGGATGGCGGCGTTTTCAGCCGGTCCGGTACATTGGTCGCGCAAGGCCGCGCCGGGTTCGAACCCGAGGGCCGGTCCGGCCCGATTTTCGGGCCGGAAAGGCTATGGAACGGTTAATTCCTAATCCCGCAGCAGCTCGTTGATGCTGGTTTTGGAACGGGTCTGTTCGTCGACGGTCTTGACGATGACGGCGCAGGAAAGCGCCGGCCCCGGCGAGCCGTCCTTCAACGGCCGCGCCGGCCGCGAGCCCGGCACCACGACCGCGTATTCCGGCACTTCGCCGATATAAACCTTGCCGCTGTCGCGATCGATGATCTGTGTCGAGGCACCCAGGAACACGCCCATCGCCAGCACCGCGCCCTTGCGCACGATGACGCCTTCGGCGACTTCCGAACGGGCGCCGATGAAGCAATCGTCCTCGATGATCACGGGTTCGGCCTGCAGCGGCTCCAGCACGCCGCCGATGCCGACGCCGCCGGAAATATGCACGCGCTTGCCGATCTGCGCGCAGGAGCCGACCGTCGACCAGGTATCGATCATGGTGCTCTCATCGACATAGGCGCCGAGATTGACGAAGGACGGCATCAGCACCACGTTCTTGGCGATGAAAGCCGAGCGGCGCACGATCGCGCCGGGCACCGCGCGGAAGCCGGCGTCGCGAAAACGGTTCTCGCCCCAGCCCTCGAACTTCGAGGGCACCTTGTCCCACCACGACGCCTTGCCGGGGCCGCCGGGGATCGGGCTCATGTCGTTGAGGCGGAACGACAGCAGCACCGCCTTCTTCAGCCACTGATTGACCTTCCACTTGCCACTGGCCTCGCGTTCGGCGACGCGAACCTCGCCCTTGTCGAGCAGTTCGAGCGAATGATCCACGGCATCGCGAACTTCACCCTTGGTCGCCGTCGAGATGCCGTCACGGGCATCGAACGCGGTGTTGACGGTGGATTCAAGCGCGGACAGGGACATCGGGATTTCCTCGGAGGCGGTGGGGTATTTGGGCGAAGCCGGAGGCTTTTTCGGGATTTGGCGGGGGAGAGTCAAGCGAGCCGCTGCAAAAACCCTGTCAGATCATCGGTGACATGGTCGACATAGGCCGCATCGCGGCCCTCCTGCTCCCAGTCTTCCCGCACCACTTCCTTGGCGCCGTCGGGCACCACCAGCACCGTGGTCATGCCGAGTTCGTGCGGCACCACGAGGTTGCGGGCGAGGTCCTCGAACATCGCGGACCGCGCAGGGTCGACGCCGTGGACGCGCAGAAACTTCTGGTAGGTCTGCGGTGCCGGTTTCGGTTCCAGTTCGGCGGCGATGATGTCGAACACCGCCTCGAAATGTTCGCCGATGCCGAGCCGATCGAGCACGGCGCCGGCATGGTCGGTCGAGCCGTTGGTCAGGATCAGCTTGCGTCCGGGAAGCTTTGCGATCGCGGCGCCCATGGCGGGATTCGGCTCCAGCGGCGAATGATCGATCTTGTGGACGTAAGCGAGGTAATCGTCGGCGTGCACGCCGTGCACGGTCATCATGCCGCGCATGCTGGTGCCGTAGCGCTTGTAGTAATCCTTCTGGATCACGCGGGCTTCTTCCGCCGATATCTTCAGGTAGGAGCTGATGAACTCGCCGATCCGCGCATCGACCTGCTGCCACAGATTGACGTGATGCGGATACAGCGTGTTGTCGAGATCGAACACCCAGGTGTCGACATGGCCGAAGGCGCGGGGGGAGGTGGTTTCCATCACGGCATCGCAAATCGTAATGTCTTGCCGCCGCCGGACATGTCGACGGGGGCAAAGCCGGTCGCGGCGAGGCCGCGGC
Source organism: Xanthobacteraceae bacterium (assembly GCA_019748335.1). Classification (GTDB taxonomy): domain Bacteria; phylum Pseudomonadota; class Alphaproteobacteria; order Rhizobiales; family Xanthobacteraceae; genus Bradyrhizobium. The sequence continues at coordinate 2,944 of JAIEPP010000267.1, read as the reverse complement.
TGCCGCAATCGCCCTGCTCCGAGAATTCGAACTTGCTCTCGCGGGTGCAGAGTTCTTTTCCGCCACCCCAGTTCAGCGGCTTGTCCCTGACCTTGACGGTGCGGTTTTCGCTATCGACCGCTTCGGCGAAGCTGAACACCTGCTTGGGCTGGCCGGTGACGTCGGGATGCAGGCATTTGCCGGGATCGATCCGATACCAGCCGCGGCTGGTCACGGCCTTGCCGTCGTCGGTCGCGACCGCGGCCATGATCTTGTGCGGTGTGTCGTTGCACCAGGTCAGGCCGGTGGACGAGGGCGACTGCACGGCGTCGATCATGGCAGTGAAGAAATTTTGCGACTGCACGATGTCGGAGCTAAGCCCGCGGCTCTTCAGGAATGCCGCCAATGCGCCTTGTGTCTTCGGCCCGTCGACGCCGTCGATCGGGGCGGCGTCGTAGCCTGCGATCACCAGTAGCCGCTGGATGCCGGCGAGCCGCGCCTGCTCGTCGTCATATTCGGAATCTTCGGCGAGATAGGCCACCATGTTGCCGTCGTCGATCGGCGTCGGCGTGATCTGGGTGAACGGCGCCGGCGTCTGCCCGGCGCGGCACTGGCGCGCGGCGGCAATGACGAAATTTTCCGGCGCGATGCACAGCGTGTCGCCGCCGTTCTGCGGGATCGGCGAGGCGCCGTAGACGCCGAGCGCGCGGGCGTTCAACAGGATGCGGTCCGCGGTCAGCTTGCCCTGCAGCACGACCCGGCAAGCGGCGGGATCGATGCGAAACCAGCCGCGCGTCGCGGTGGCGGACTTGTCGTCGATGCCGATCGCGGCCTCGACCACATAGCTCATGCGATTGCAGAGTTTCAAATCGGCGAAAGCCGGTGCGGCCGAGACGAACAGCGAGATCGCCGCCGCCGGCAACGCCAGGATCGTGCGTCTCCCATACCGGCGCATGGCGCTGAGGCGGCGCGGTGGCATCGGAGGCGTTGGCATCGCGGCGGTCACTTGTGGATCAGCGTACCTGTGCCCTGGTTGGTGAACAATTCGAGCAAGACTGCGTGCTGCATCTTGCCGTCGATGATGACGACGCCCTGCACGCCCTGTTCCAGCGCGTAGATGCAGGTTTCGACCTTCGGAATCATGCCGCCGGAAATAGTACCGTCGGCGATCAGCTTGCGCGCGTCCTTGACCGACAGCTCCGGAATCAGCTTCTTCGACTTGTCGAGCACGCCGGGAACGTCGGTCAGGAGCAACAGCCGCTTGGCCTTGAGCGCACCGGCCACCGCACCGGCAAAGGTGTCGGCGTTGACGTTGAGCGTCTGGCCCTCGTGCGAGGTCGCCAGCGGCGCCAGCACCGGAATCAGCTCATGGCCGATCAGCTGGTTCAGCAGCGTGAGATCGACCTTGTCGGGATCGCCGACGAAGCCGAGATCGACCGCCTTCTCGATGTGGGAATCCGGATCGACCACGGTGCGCGTCGTCTTCGACGCCTTCACCATGTTGCCGTCCTTGCCGGAGAGGCCGACCGCCTTGCCGCCGGCTTCGTTGATGTAGCCGACCAGCTGCTTGTTGACTGAGCCGGCCAGCACCATCTCGACGATCTCGATGGTGGCGGCATCGGTGATGCGCAAGCCGGCTGCGAATTCCGACGTGATGCCGAGCCGCTTCAGCATGGTCGCAATCTGCGGCCCGCCGCCGTGCACCACCACCGGGTTGATCGCGGTCTGCTCCAGCAGCACGATGTCGCGGGCGAAGGCCTTTGCGGTTTCCTCCGCGCCCATGGCATGGCCGCCATATTTGATGACGATGGTTTCCTCGTCATATTGCTGCATGTGCGGCAGCGCTTCCGACAGGATGCGGGCCTGATCGAGGGGGCTGATATCTTGCGCTGATGTCATGAAGCGGATCTCGCCATTCCAGATGTCGGGCGGGGTTCTATCTGATTGCCGGGCAGGGCGCAAAGTGGGGGATTTCTGTCGTCTTCCTTCTCCCACAAGGGGAGAGGGAAAGAAGATGTCGTCTCAACCCCGCTTCGGCCAGGCTGCCGCCACACCCAACACCAGCCAGCTCACGATCAGCATCGTGCCGCCGGTCGGCGTGGCCATCGGAAACAACCCGTGGCCGGCATATTGCCGCAGCGTCAGGTCGCCGGCGAACAGAGACGCCGCGATGACGAAGCCAAAGGCCGACAACACGCCGAGCCGGGCATGAACGAGGCCACGGTCCACCACCGCCACCGCGCCGAGCACGGCCGTGGCGTGGAACAGCAGCATCGAGGAGGCCGAGGCCAGCCGCGAGGCTTCGGCGCCATGCGCGGATGCGGCCGCCAGGATGACGCCGTCGGCGCCCATGACGGCGGCGAGAACGATCAGGATGCGATACGCACGCGACATCAGCTTCGCTCGGCCAACAGGCGCACCATCGCGGCGCGCAGTTCGGGCATGCCGGTGCCGTTCTTCGACGACGTCACCAATACTTCAGGAAACGCCGCGGGATGCTTGGCCAGCGCGGCCGTGGTTTCCTCGATATGCTTTGCCAGCTCGGCCGGCTTCACCTGGTCGGCCTTGGTCATCACCACCTGGTAGCTGACGGCCGATTTATCCAGCGTCTTCAGCACGTCCTGGTCGACGTCCTTGATGCCATGGCGGGCGTCGATCAGCACATAGACCCGCGCCAGCGTGGCGCGTCCGAGCAAAAATTGATGGATCAGCTTGGTCCAGGACGCCACCTTGGTCTTTGGCGCCGAGGCGTAACCGTAGCCGGGCATGTCGACCAGCCGAAGCCCGGCATTGTCGGGGCCTTCGAAGAAGATCAGTTCCTGGGTGCGTCCCGGCGTGTGCGAGGTGCGCGCCAGCGCGCTGCGGCCGGTCAGCGCGTTGATGAGGCTGGACTTGCCGACATTGGAGCGGCCGGCAAACGCCACTTCCATGCTGGCCATCGGCGGCAGGGTTTCGATCGAGGGCG
>JAIEPP010000043.1 GCA_019748335.1 Xanthobacteraceae bacterium | reverse complement strand
CTGACCGCAGTCGCAGTGGCACTGGCGTTTCCGTCCGAAAAACGGCCCCCGCAACCTTCGCTCGATCTCCGGCGCGCGACGGCTTGATCGCGCGCGGCGGATGAGCCACCATCCCGGCTGCGCCAAAAATAAGAGACTGCGAGGAAGCGCATGAACAAGCATCCGGGCCTGGACCTCGTCGAGCGCGCGCGAGCGCTGCAGCCTTTGATCGGTGGTGACGCCGACGAAATCGAGCGGACGCGGCGCCTGACACCGGCCGTGACTTCCGCCCTGATCGAGAACGGGCTCTATCGCGTTCTGCTGCCGCAGAGCCTCGGCGGCAGCGAGGCGCCGCTGGAAACCTTCATGCAGATGCAGGAGGAAATCGCCAAGGCCGACGCCTCGACCGCATGGTGCCTCGGCCAGTGCAGCGTCTGCGCCATGACAGCGGCCTATCTCGATCCCGATGCCGCCAACGAGATTTTCAACACCGCGCCCGGCATTCTCGCCTGGGGCGCGATCAATCATCAGGTGCAGGCGGTTCCCGGCGGCTACAGAGCCAGCGCGCGCTGGGAATTCGCCTCGGGCTCCCGGCAGGCAAGCTGGCTCGGGTCCCATGTCCGCGTGATCGAGGCCGACGGCACCCTGCGGCTCAAGAAGGACGGTTCGCCGGAAATCCGCACCATCCTGTTCCCGGTCACCAGTGCGACGATGTACGACGTTTGGGACGTCATCGGCCTGCGCGGCACCGGCACCGATTCCTACTCGGTCGACAATCTCTTTGTTCCCGAGAAATTTGCTGCCCTGCGCGACGACCCCGCGGCGCTGCGTGAACAAGGCCCGCTCTACAAGCTCACCACAAACATGGTGTTCAGCATGGGCTTTGGCGCCACCGCGCTCGGCGTCGCCCGCGCGACGCTGGATGCCGTCACGGATCTGGCCCGTGGCAAGACGCCGCAAGGCCTCAAAGCGATGAAGGACAACAACGCCGTACAGGGCCTGATCGGCCGCACCGAGGCGACGTTGCGCGCCGCGCGCGCCTATCTCTACACCACCGCGGCCGAGGTTTGGCGGGATCTGGCGCGCGGCGAGCCGCTCACCGAACAACATCGCATCGCGCTTCGCATCGCCGCGACCTGGACCATTCATCAATCGGCCGCCGTGGTCGACACCGCCTATCACATGGCCGGCGCCACCGCGGTGTTCGCCGCCAACAAGTTCGAGCGGCGGTTTCGCGACATGCACGCCATCGCCCAGCAGATCCAGGCGCGCGACACCCATTACGAGGATGCCGGCAAGGCGATCCTTTCGACCAATCTCGGCGCACCGCCGACGGCGCGGTAACCGGCTCCGCCCGCTCGGCATTTTCGATCGAAGCAACAGCCTGTTGGCGCAATAAATACACGCCGCGACAGCAGCTGTCCGTACTTCTACGGACCGGCAACCTACGGCCATTGTTAAACAGTTCATGAAAGACCTAGACGGAAACTCACCTGCTGGAGCTCCGTCCCTTCATGTTCAAAATTCGATCGATCGCGGCGCGCCTGATCCTCGCCATCTCGCTGACGGTCGCCGCCGCCTGCGCCATCCTCGGAACGTTCTCGATCGTTCAGCAGCGCGCGTTGACGCAGCTTGCGCTCGATCAGCAGCTAAAACTGCAATATGACAGCGTGATCGCCGCCGTCGACTATGAAGGGCGCGCCGCGCTCGCGGTCAGTTCCGTGGTTGCCGCGCTGCCGCCGGTCGTCGATGCCCTCGCCAGGGAAGACCGCGACGGACTGGCGGCGCTGCTTGGCGACGCCATGAAGACGTTGACCGCCCAGGGCATCCCGCTGATCACGTTCCAGAAGGCTCCGGGCGTCGTGATCTACCGCGTTCACGCGCCGAAGGTTTTTGGCGATGATATCTCGGGACGCCGCACCACCGTGGCGGAAGCGATCAAGACCGGCAAACAAATCGTCGGCGTCGAACCCGGCCGCGAAGCGCTCAGCATTTTCGGCATGACGCCGATCGTCCGCGACGGCAAGACCCTGGCAAATACCGACGTTGGCGCCGCGTTCGGCAAGGAATTCGTCGATCGCGCCAAAAAGCGCTTCGGCATCGACCTCGCGGTGCATTCCTTCGACGGCAAGGAATTCAAGAAACTCTCTTCGACCTTCGGCGACGGCGTGGTCGCGACCCAGGACGAACTCAAGGCGGTCATGAATGGCGGGGCGCTGCGTCGCGATGCAGAGCTCGGCGGCCATCCCGCCGCCCTCTATCTCGGGCAGATCAAGAACTACGCCGGGCAGCCGGTCGGGGTTCTCGAAGTCATCAAGGACACCACCGAATACGAGGCGGCGGCGGCGACCTCGCAGCGCAACCTCATTCTCGGCACCGTCGCCATCCTCGCCGCCGCCATCGTGCTGGCGTTCCTGCTCGGCCGTGGCCTGTCGCGGCCGCTCGCCGCCATCACCGCGGTGATGAACCGCCTTTCCAGTGGCGAGATCGACGTCACCATCCCCGGCAGCGAACGCCGCGACGAACTCGGCACCATGGCCGCCGCCGTCGACGTGTTCCGCCGCAGCATGATCGAGTCGCGCAGCATGCGCGAAGCGCAGGAAGCCACCAAGCAACAGACTGAACTGGAGAAGAAGGCGTTGCAGCGCCAGATGGCCGACCGCTTCGAGGCCGACGTCAAGAGCGTCGTCGCCGCGGTCGCCACGGCGACATCGGACATGCAGCGCGTGGCGGGGGAAATCACCGTCAGCGTCAGCGGCACCTCGGAGCGGGCCGCGGCCGCGGCTGCGGCGTCCGAAGAGGCCTCCGCCAGCGTCAACACAGTGGCCGCCGCCACCGAAGAACTGGCTTCCTCCGTGGCCGAGATCGGCCGCCAGGTCACCCATTCGAGCCAGGTCGCCGACAACGCCGTGGTCAAGGCCGGGCAAACCACCGAGATGGTGGCGAGCCTTGCGACGGCCGCCGAAAAGATCGGCGACGTGCTGCGCCTGATCGGCGCCATCGCGAGCCAGACCAACCTGCTGGCGCTCAATGCGACCATCGAGGCCGCGCGCGCCGGCGATGCCGGCAGAGGCTTTGCCGTCGTCGCCTCCGAGGTCAAGAACCTCGCCAGCCAGACCGCGAAGGCCACGGAAGAAATCGCCGAACAGGTCGCCGCGATTCAGTCCGCGACCGGCGGCTGCGTCACCGCGATCGGCGGCATCAGCGACACCATCCGCGAGATCAGCGGCATCGCCACCACGATCGCCGCCGCCGTCGAACAACAGGATTCGGCGACGCGGGAAATTGCACGCAGCGTGCAACAGGCCGCGACCGGCACCAGCGAGGTCTCGGTCAACGTCACCGGCGCCAGCCAGTCCGCCAACCAGTCGCGTGCGCTGGCCGACAACGTGCAGGCCGCCACCGGCCAGCTCGGCCGGCAGGCCGACGCGCTGCATGCCAGCGTCGATACGTTCCTGGCCGGCCTGCGCGACGCGGCGTAGGGCCGCACGGCTTCCGCTGGCGCAGTCGATGTCCCGGAGCCCGGTTCTGATTGAATCAGAACCGGGCTCTAGTTTTTCTGTTTGACGCGTTTTCTTTACGCGAACCGGTATCCACTTCGCTCGAAAACGCTCTAATCTGTCCGGCGCAATTGAACGCACGGACGGACTGCGATGAAAGTGTCGGCGAAGAAAAAGGCGGCGACCGGCAGCGCGAAACCGCTGGCGGGAAAATCAGGCCGTGCGGTGGACGCCGTATTCGCCGCATATCCCCGGCCCATCAAGGCAAAAATGCTGGCGCTGCGCCGGCTGATCCTCGACACCGCAAGAGCCACCAAGGGTGTCGGCGCGCTGGAAGAGGCGCTGAAGTGGGGACAGCCGAGCTATCTCACCTCGGAGAGCAGGAGCGGCAGCACCGTCCGGATCGACCAGGTGAAGGCCGAAGCCGACCAGGTCGCGGTCTACTTCCATTGCCAGACCGATCTAGTCGAGACGTTTCGCGAGCTCTATCCGAAACTGCGCTACGAGGGCAACCGCGCGATCCTGCTCGATGCCGGTGAAAAACTTCCCGAAGCCGAACTGCGCCACTGCGTGGGGCTGGCGCTGACCTATCATTTGCGGAAGCGGAAGACGGACCGGGCGAAGTAGGCGTCGTTTTCGTCTGACAGTGTGCCTCACGCCACCAGCGCCGCGCCGCCCTCGCCGCGCTGCGCCTGCAACAGGCTGACGATCTCGGCATTGGGCCGCGCGCGGCTGAACAGGAAGCCCTGGCCTTCGTGGCAGCCCTCGTTGCGCAGGCAGCTCAGTTCGGCCTCGGTCTCGACCCCCTCCGCCGTGATGGTGACGCCGAGGCCCTTGCCGAGGCTGACGATCGAGCGAACGATCGCCTGCGCATCCGGGTTGCCGGCGAGATCGCGCACGAACGACTGGTCGATCTTGATCTTGTCGAACGGAAAGCTGCGCAGGTAGCTCAGGCTGGAATAGCCGGTGCCGAAATCGTCCATCGAGATGCGGACGCCGAGCGCGCGCAGCGCATGCAGCGTCGCCAGCGTCTGGCTGCTCTTTTCCAGCAGCAAGGTCTCGGTGATCTCGAGCTCGAGCCGCGTCGGCGGCAGGCCGGACTGCTTCAGCGCGTCCATCACCAGCGACAGCAGGTTGCCGACGCGGAACTGCAGCGGCGACAGGTTGACCGCGACGCGGACATCGTCGGGCCATTGCGCCGCATCCATGCAGGCGCGGCGCAGCATCAGCCCGCCGACCGCGTTGATCAGACCGGTCTCTTCGGCCACCGGAATGAACTCGGCGGGCGAGATCATGCCGCGCTCCGGATGCGGCCAGCGCACCAGCGCCTCGAGGCCGGTGATGCGCCCGGTCGCCAGATCGACCAGCGGCTGGTAGTGCGGACGCAGCACGTCGTTCTGGATCGCCTCGCGCAGGTCGCTCTCGATCTTGCGGCGGGTCTGGGCGCGGGCGTCCATTTCGGCCTCGAAGAAGCTGAACGTGCCGCGAAAATCGTTCTTGGCGCGCGACAGCGCCATGTCGGCGTTCTTCAGGAGTTTTTCGGACTCGTCGCCATCGCCGGGCGATATGGCGATGCCGATGCTGGCGCCGATCACGACGGAATGGCCGTCGAGCAGATAGGGATCGCTGATCGCTTCCAGCAGGCGCCGTGCCAGTAACACGGCGTCCTCGGGACGGGTCACGCCGGCCTGGACGATCGCGAATTCGTCGGAATTGAGCCGGGCCAGCGTGTCTTCCTCGCGCAGCGTCGACTTCAGCCGCTTGGCGACGCCGCGCAGCAGCTTGTCGCCGACGCCGTGGCCGAGCGTATCGTTGACCGCCTTGAAATTGTCGAGGCCGAGCACCAGCACCGCCACCTTGTCGGAGCTGCGCCGGGTGTGCATCAGGATCTCGTCCATCTGCTGGCGCAGCAGGGCGCGGTTCGGCAGGCCGGTCAATCCGTCATGCTGGGCCATGAAGGCCAGCCGCGCCTCGGCCCGCTTGCGTTCGGTGATGTCCATCAGCGCCAGCAGCACCGCCGGCTGATCACCGTAGACCAGTTGGCGCGAATAGATCGCCAGATCGATCAGGGCGCCGTCGGCCCGGACATGCTTCCAGGTCCGCGCCGCCTGCTCGTCACTGGAGCGGTCGCCGCTCCACGGCAGTTCGGGATCGAACGCCTGCAGGCTGCGGATCGTCAGTCGCTCGAATTCGGCGCGGCTGTAGCCATAGTGCTGGAGCGCGGCATCGTTGACGCCGAGAATGCGTTCGCCATCGAGCGCACAGACGATCATCGGAATCGGGTTGCTGTCGAACAGCAGGCGGAACGACGCCTCGCGCTGCTTCAGTTCGGTGATATCGACGCGCAGGCCGATGACACCGCCGTCCTCGGTCAGCCGCTCGTCGATCAGGATGACCCGGCCGTCGGCCAGCGTCTGTTCGTGCCGTTCGCCGGGCTGGTAAAGTTTCTTGAGCCGTTCGGCGATCCATTCCTGCTCGCGGCCGATCGCTTCCGGATAGTCGCCGCGTTCGACGCCGATACGAATCGTGTCTTCCAGACGCGCACCGTGCTCAAACAGATCCGAACTGCGGTTGTAGATCTCCGCGTATTTCTTGTTCCAGAGAATGTAGCGGCCGTCGGCGTCGAGAAACACGATGCCCTGCGGCAGGATGTCGATCGCCTCACGCAGCCGCTCATGCGATTTGCGTGCATCCGCGATCGCGGCCTCGGCCTCGGCGCGCTTGCGCGCAATCTCGCCCGCAACCTGGCGGCGGCTTCCGGCAAGCTTCAATGCGGGCTTTTCCGGCCGCCCGAAAACGCGAACACGTGTCGGCTGTTTCCGCTTCTTGGCTGTTTTTGGCTTCTTGTTCGGCATCGCAACGCCCCACCGCATCCTGAGTGCCATGTTCTCCGATAAGTATCTGAAAAAATGGTATCTCTTGCCGTTCCGCTCAGGCCGTGTCTGGATTCCGGCTGCCTGCTAAAAAGGCGAGCTCGCGTCACGCGTGTATTTTCACGCGAGGCGACCGCAAATGCACCGGGCAAAACTGCCGGTGATGCACGACGGTAACGCAATCCGCCTGCCTGGTGCACAACGAATGCGCGAAACGCGCGGAAGCGCATCAATATTCGCCAATGATCGACAGGGTTATCGGACGGTTAAGGCTGATGTTGCCGAGCCCCTACCTTGGTTGATCTCGATGCGGGTGTTGCCGGCGCCGTTGCGCCGGACCAGGGCAAACAGCGCCGCCGCATGCGAGGGATGCAGCCTGACGCAGCGAGCGGGACCGCCGAGCCGGGAAATGTCATTGGTGCCGTGAATTGCAAAGCCGTAGTAGAAGAAAATCGAATGCGGCATCGGCCGCCACGAGATCAACTGATTGCGATTGTGGCAGATGTCTCCGCCTCGGCAATTCCATGCTGGGCTCGATCAGGTAGAGTGATCCGATGACCCGCCGCCTGATTCTGATCCCGCTCCTGATCGCGATCGCCGCAGCCTGTGCCTCGCCCGCATGGGCGCAGGACAAGGGCACCGTCGACGCCAAACCGCTGCCGCCGCTGGCCAACCCAAACGATCCCCATATTGGCGCCAAGGAGCTGTTCGGCCGCAAGGTGCTGCCGGCGGCGATGCCGACGCGCGTATTCGGCTTTTATGCCCATGGTTGTATCGCCGGCGCGCAAGCGCTGCCGATCAACGGCGGCACCTGGCAGGTGATGCGGCTGTCGCGCAATCGCTACTTTGCGCATCCCGACATGGTCGCGCTGCTGAAGCGGCTTTCCGAACGGGCGCACAAGGATGCCGGCTGGCCCGGGATCCTGGTCGGCGACATGTCGCAGCCGCGCGGCGGCCCGATGTTCACCGGACACGCCAGCCACCAGGTCGGGCTTGACGCCGACATCTGGCTGACGCCGATGCCCAACCGGATCTTGTCGCGCAACGAGCGCGAGGAAATGTCGGCGGTGATGATGGTGCGCCACGACCGGCTCGATGTCGACACCAAGGTGTTTACACACGGTCATCTGGCTGTCATCCGCGACGCCGCGCTGGAACCGACCGTGCAGCGCATCTTCGTCAATGCCGCGATCAAGAAGGCGCTGTGCCGCGAAGCCAAGGGCGACCGGCATTGGCTCACCAAGGTGCGGCCGATGTACGGCCACGACTATCACTTCCACATCCGCATCAAATGCCCGCCCGGCAGCGGCGAATGCGAGAGCCAGCCCGATCCGACGGAAGGCGAGGGCTGCAGCGCCGGCGATTTCGCCTTCTGGTTCAAGGATTCGATCCTCCATCCGAAGCCGCCGAAGGAACCACCCAAGCCCAAACCGCCGATGACGATGGCGTCGCTGCCCGACGCCTGCAAGGCGGTGCTGGCGGCGCCGGACGCGAAACAATAGCAGGGCGCGGCATGACCGTGCGCGCCTGGCGTTGTGAGGACACTTTACCCGGACCGTCAGCCTGCTATTGTCCGGTCTTGGCGACAATCCGATTGGCCGTAAGCCGTCGGATTTGCCGGAACAGCGCTTCCGCCTGTCGTTCCCTTGACCCAACCAACGCCTGATTGCGGCGCGCCACCGGCGCGGCTCGCGATCCTGCACGGAGCGCACCCATGTCTCGCCTCGCCGGAATTTTTGCCGCCTTCGTCGTTCTGCTTGGAGCGGCGCACGCGCCTGCCGCCGCGCAGGACAAGACCATCACGGTCTTTGCCGCGGCCTCGATGAAGAACGCGCTCGACGACATCGACGCCGCCTACACCGCCAAGACCGGCGTCAAGGTCACCGTGAGCTATGCCGCGAGTTCCGCGCTTGCCAAGCAGATCGAACAGGGCGCGCCGGCCGACGCGTTCATTTCCGCCGACACCGACTGGATGGATTACGCGACGGCGAAAAAAAACATCAACGAGCCCACCAGAGTGAACCTGCTCGGCAACAGCATCGTGCTGATCGCGCCGAGGGATTCCAGGATCGACAATGTGACCATCGGCGCCGGCTTCGACCTCGCCAAACTCGCCGGCGACGGCAAGATCGCGACCGGCGACGTCAAATCGGTACCTGCAGGCAAATACGCCAAGGCGGCGCTGGAGAAACTCGGCTCCTGGCCGGCAGCCGAGCCGAAATTCGCGATGGCCGAGAGCGTGCGCGCCGCGCTGACGCTGGTGGCCCGCGGCGAAGCCGTGCTCGGCATCGTCTATTCCACCGACGCCAAGGTCGAGCCCGGCGTCAAGATCGTCGGCACCTTCCCGGCCGACTCCCATCCGGCGATCATCTATCCGGTGGCGGCGACCATGACCGCGAAGCCGGAGACGACGGACTATCTCGCCTTCCTGCGCTCGACCGCGGCGAAGAACATCCTTGAAAAATACGGTTTCAAGTTCCTGGTCAGCCCCTCGACCTGATGTCCGAGATTACGCCAGCCGAATGGACGGCCATCCTGCTGTCGTTGCGCGTCGCTGTGATCGCAACGCTGGTGGCGACGCCGTTCGGCATCGCTTTGGCGTGGCTGCTGGCGCGGCGTGATTTCTGGGGCAAGTCGATCCTCGACGCGGCGATCCACCTGCCGCTGGTGCTGCCGC
>JAIEPP010000259.1 GCA_019748335.1 Xanthobacteraceae bacterium | reverse complement strand
CCGTTCGAGGCGAACATGCCGTAGGCCTCGCGGTAGTTCACCGTGATCCAGTAGCCGTAGAGTTTCGCGACGCCATAGGGCGAGCGCGGATAGAACGGCGTCGATTCCTTCTGCGGCACTTCCTGGACCAGACCGTACAATTCGGAAGTCGACGCCTGATAGAAACGCGTCTCCTTTTCCATGCCGAGAATGCGGATCGCTTCCAGTAGCCTGAGCACGCCGAGCGCGTCGGCATTGGCGGTGTATTCCGGGCTTTCGAAGCTGACGCCGACATGGCTCTGGGCCGCGAGGTTGTAGATCTCGGTCGGCCTGATCTGCTGCACCAGCCGGATCAGGTTGGTCGAGTCGGTCATGTCGCCGTAATGCAGCAGGAACGGCACGTTGCCGGCATGCGGATCCTCGTAGAGATGATCGACGCGCGCGGTGTTGAACGAGGAAGACCGCCGCTTGATGCCGTGCACGGTGTAACCGAGGCCGAGCAGATATTCGGCCAGATAGCGCCGTCCTGTCCGATGACGCCGGTAATCAGCGCAACGCGCGGTTTTGAATCCTGAGCCGCCATATCTTCTCCAAACACGACGCGGCGCCGGCCCCCGTGGAGCCCCCGTGTTCCAATTCGCCCGGGCCATGCCGAACGTGCAAGAGGACTCAAAGCACGCGGCGCAGGCCATAGCACCCGCTCAGTGTCGAGTCTATCTCCAAAATACATTAAGAATCAGCTACTTATGCGTAACAACGGGCCTAGATGCCGCCGGCCTGGGCATTCGATTTATTGCCCTCGACGTCTACTCGCCGTAGTGGCGCAGCCGCTCCAGGTCGAGGACGGTGACGCCGCCATATTCGAGCCGCAGCAGGCCTTGCTGCTCCAGCCGTTTCAGGCACTGGTTGGCATTCTGGCGCGAGATGCCGGAGAGCGCCCCGATCTCTTCCTGCGTAATCTCGAGATGGGGCGTGAGGTCCGGGTACAGAATGGGATTGAACAGCGAGGCGATCGAGCGCGCCAGCCGCGCGGTCGCATCCAGAGTACGGCCATATTCGAGCAGCGCGATGAACTGCCCGAGACGCTCGTTGAGCTGCCGGACCAGAAAGCGGTTGAAGCCGACGCTGTTCTCGAACAGCCACACAAACGTGCTGCGGTTCATCATGGCAAGCCGCGTGTCGCGCAACGCCACCACGTCGTAGCGCCGCGGCTCGTTCTTGAGCACTGTGCCCTCGCCGAACCAGGCGCCAGCAGTGAGACCCGCAAAGCTCGCGGCCTTGCCGCCCCGGGACACGATGCCCATCCGCGCCAGCCCGGTGACGACACCGGTCCAGTAGTCGAACTGGTCGCCGCGCATGAAGATGAACTCATCGGCGCGGTAGGATTTTTCAACGATGCCGGCGCGCGCGATCTCGATCTCGCGCTCGCTCAGTTCACTCGACCAGGCCGCGATCCGTTTCAGATAATCCGGAGCAATCATGCGTTCATCGACCGTCGCCTGCGACCTCAGTCCTCATATTGCACCGCAACAATTGTCGAAATTTGCAGACCAATTGTCAGGCACAAGACAATTGAGCGTAACGCTTTCCCTTAAGGAGGACCACCTCGCGCGGTTCATTGATGATCCCAAGGGAAAAGCAGAAACCACGCGGGGAAACGGCCTGGGCAGCAGGGTGCGGCGTTACCGCGCACGCCGGCCAGGGCGGCTTCAATAGTCGGATGGCCTAGCGGTAGCCGCCGATGTAGGATCGCACGATCGTGTGCAAACATAGATAAAGAGCGCGCAAAGCGCCGTATCTGGAGGAATGGGTTGGCTTACTCTTTGGAAGTGCGCGGGGTGTCACTGCGCTTTGGTGGCGTCCGTGCGCTGACCGAAGTCAGCTTCGGCGTCAATGATGGCGAGCTGTTCTCGATCATCGGGCCGAACGGTGCCGGCAAGACCTCGATCGTCAATTGCATCTCGGGCCGTTACAAGCCGACCGAAGGCCAGCTGTTCTATCGTGGCAAGGACATTACCGGCCTGAACCCGAACGCGCGCCCCTCGCTCGGCATCGGCCGCACCTTCCAGAACCTGGCGCTGTTCCACCATATGAGCGTGCTCGACAACATCATGGTCGGGCGGCACCACCTGCTGAAGAACAATTTCATCACGGGATCGCTGTACTGGCTGACCGGCGCACGGCGCGAGGAACTCGAGCACCGCCGCAAGGTAGAAGAAATCATCGACTTCCTCGACCTGCAGTCGGTCCGCAAGGCGACCGCCGGTACCCTTCCCTACGGCCTGCGCAAGCGCGTAGAGCTCGCCCGCGCAATGGCGCTGGAGCCGCAACTTATCCTGCTCGACGAGCCGATGGCCGGCATGAATTTCGAGGAAAAGGAGGACATGGCGCGCTATATCGTCGATCTCAACGAAGAGTTCGGCATGACCGTGATGATGATCGAGCACGACATGGGCGTGGTGATGGATATCTCCCATCGCGTCATGGTGCTGGATTTCGGCCGCAAGATCGCCGAGGGCGATCCGGCGGCCGTACTCGCCGACCCCCACGTCAAACGCGCCTATCTCGGCGAAGAGGACGAGGTCCTCGTCGATCCCGACGACAAGCCCGCCGCGGCCCCGGAGTGCGCGGCATGATGGATTATGCCGGCCGTGTGGCCCAGGCCGATACCTATCCAAAACTGCTGCGCCTCAACGCCAAGGAGCACGGCGGCGAGATCGCGCTGCGCGAGAAAGACCTCGGCCTGTGGCGCGTCTTCACCTGGAACGACTACCAGACGCGCGTCCATGATTTCGCGCTCGGCATGGTCGAACTGGGCCTCGGGCGCGGCGACGTCATCGGCGTGATCGGCGACAACCGTCCGGACTGGGTCGCGGCCGAAATCGCAACCCATGCCATCAGCGCCATGAGCCTTGGCCTGTATCGCGACGTGCTCGACGAGGAAGCCGCGTATTTGCTCAGTTACGGCGAGGCCAAACTGGTCTTTGCCGAGGACGAAGAGCAGGTCGACAAGTTGCTGGCGCTGGCCGAACGCGTGCCCAAACTCAAGCACATCGTCTATTCCGATCCGCGCGGCATGCGCAAATATGATGATCCGCGGCTGATGGAGGCCGAAAAGCTCGCCACCATGGGGCGCGAACGGGCGGCACGCGAACCCGGCCTCTACGACCGGCTGGTCGATCAGACCAAGGGCGAGGATGTCGCGATCCTCTGCACCACCTCGGGCACCACGGCCAATCCCAAGCTCGCGATGCTCGCGGCCGGACGCGTCTTGAAACACTGCGCGACCTATCTGGCATTCGATCCGAAGGGACCGGATGACGAATACGTCTCGGTGCTGCCGCTGCCCTGGATCATGGAACAGGTCTATGTGCTCGGCAAAGGCCTGCTGTGCCGGATGAAGGTCAACTTCGTCGAAGAGCCCGACACCATGATGAACGATTTCCGCGAGATCGCGCCGACCTTCGTGCTGTTCGCGCCGCGGGTCTGGGAATCGATCGCAGCCGACGTTCGTGCCGGCGTGATGGACTCTTCGCCGCTCAAACAGAAGCTTTACGGCCTCGGCATGAAGACCGGCCTGGCGGCGCTCGCCGAAGGCAAGCACTCTGTCCTGGCCGACAAGGTGCTGTTCCGCGCGCTGCGCGATCGCCTCGGCTTCACCCGGCTGCGTTCGGCCGCTACGGGGGGCGCCGCGCTCGGGCCGGATACGTTCAAGTTCTTCCAGGCCATGGGCGTGCCGCTGCGCACGCTCTACGGCCAGACCGAGTTATTGGGCGCCTACACGCTGCACCCGGCCGGCAAGGTTGATCCGGACACGACCGGCGTGCCGATGGCCGCCGATATCGAGATCAAAATCGATAACCCCGACATCGCGGGCGTCGGTGAAATCGTCGTGCGCCATCCCAACATGTATCTCGGCTACTACAAGAACCCGGAAGCTTCTGCCGCCGACATGAAAGACGGCTGGATGCATTCCGGCGACGCCGGCTATTTCAACGACAACAAGCAACTCGTGGTGATCGACCGCATCAAGGACCTGGCCGAGACCGCGCGCGGCGAACGCTTCTCGCCGCAATATCTGGAAAACAAGCTGAAGTTTTCGCCCTACATCGCCGAGACCGTGGTGCTCGGTGCCGGCCGCGACGCGCTGGCGGCGATGATCTGCATCCGCTACTCCATCATTTCGAAATGGGCGGAGAAGAACCGCATCTCGTTCACCACCTATACCGACCTCGCCTCGCGCCCCGAAGTCTATGACCTCGTGCGCAAGGAAGTCGAAACCGTCAACGCGACGCTGCCGCCGGCACAGCGCATCTCGCGCTTCCTGCTGCTCTACAAAGAACTCGATGCCGACGACGGCGAACTGACCCGCACCAGAAAAGTCCGCCGTAGCGTCATCAACGAAAAATACGCCGACATCATCAACGGGATCTACGGCGGCAAGCGCGACATCCCGGTCGACACCGTGATCCGCTTCCAGGACGGCACCACCCAGCGCATCCGCACCACGCTGCGAGTGGTCGATCTCGCGCATGACGCGCCGGTTGCGGAGGCCGCGGAATGAAGATGCACAGCCACATCGCGGTGCCCGCTGGCACGCCCTCTCCCCTTGTGGGAGAGGGCAGCCCCGCCGGTTGGCACAAACTCGCTTGGGTGAGGGGTCTCGTCCCGCACATTGCGATGCCGATACAACCCCTCACCCGTCGTCGCTTCGCGACGCCACCCTCTCCCACAAGGGGAGAGGGGAAGATCCTCGCAACTCGCAGTCGCAGAACCGCATGAACACCCAGTTCCTGATCCAGCTTCTGGTCAACGGCCTCGTGGTCGGCACGCTCTATGGCGTGGTCGCGATGTCGTTCGTCCTGATCTACAAGGCGACGCAGGTCGTGAACTTCGCGCAAGGCGAATTGCTGCTGGTCGGCGCATGGGTATGCTGGGCGCTGCTCGCCAAATACCAGGTGCCGTTCTGGCTGGGCATGCCGATGACGCTGGTATTCATGTTCATCTTCGGCATCGCTATCCAGATCCTGATCCTGCGGCCGATGATCGGCGAGCCGATCATCTCCGTCATCATGGTGACGATCGGCCTCTCGACCGTGTTTCAGGCCGCACTCAAATGGATATTCGGCGTCAACCCGCAGCCGTTCCCGCCGATATTCACCAGCCAATCCGTCAGTTTCCTCGGGCTACAGATCCAGACCGTCTACGTGATGAGCCTCGTGGTGTCGGTCGCGATGATGATCGGCATGGCCTGGTTCTTCAAGGCCTCCAAATATGGCCTCGCCATGCGTGCCACCGCGTTCAACCAGCAGGTGGCGCAGTCGCTGGGTATCTCGGTGAAAAACGTGTTCGCGATGGCGTGGGCAATCTCGGCGATGGTGTCGGCGGTCGCGGGCGTCGTGGTCGCCGTCGTCAATGGCGTCTCCTCCGGCCTCTCCGCCTACGGCATCAAGGTGTTTCCGGCCGCGATCCTCGGCGGGCTGGATTCGATCGGCGGCGCCGTGGTCGGGGGCATCATCATCGGGCTGCTGGAGAACATCGCGCAATATGTCGACAGCGAATATCTGCACTGGGGTAATCTCTACGAGATCGCGCCGTTCTATGTGCTGATCATCATTCTGATGATCAAGCCCTATGGGCTGTTCGGCACCAAAGATATCGAGCGGGTGTAGGCATGATCGCCGAAAAGTGGAAACCGGTTTTCGATAACGATCATGCCCAGAAAAAACGGGGCGGCGTCTTGACTCATACCAACCAGATCGAGCGGTAGAGCCCATGGCCGGTCCCTCCCTGATCCCCTCCGGCGACTTCCGCACCACCTATGCGGCGGACACCACGATCTTTCCGACCACGACCAGCCGCAATTTTGCGATTGCCGGCGTGATCCTGGTTTGCTTCGCGCCACTCATCTTCACCAATTACTGGCTCAGCATATCCATCCAGATCGGCATCTTCGCAATCGCTGCCCTCGGCCTCAACATCCTGGTCGGCTTCACCGGCCAGATCTCGATCGGCCACGCCGCGTTCTTTCTGTTCGGCGCCTTCACCTCGGCCTACATCTCCAACAAATTGCATATCCCGGTGTTTTTCGCGATTCCGCTCGCCGGTGTCATGACGGCGTTGGTCGGGTTGATCTTCGGCCTGCCGGCGGCGCGGCTGAAGGGGCTCTATCTCGTCATCGCGACGCTGGCCGCGCAATATATCCTGCTGGACTTCTTCTCACGCGCCGACTGGTTCTCCGGCGGCTCGGTGCCGGCCAGCGCCAACCCGTTCTCGATCTTCGGCTATATGTTCCGCGGCGATAAGCAATATTTCTACGTGGTGCTGGCCTATCTCGTGGTCAGCTTCCTGCTGGTGACCAACCTGATGCGCACCCGTGATGGCCGCGCGCTGGTCGCGATCCGCGACCATTATCTGTCCGCCGAGATCATGGGCATCAATCTCACCAAGTACCGCACGCTCTCATTCGGGCTTGCCGCGTTCTTCGCGGGAATCGCGGGCGCGCTTTACGCGCACTATCAGCTCGTGGTCTCCAACGAAGGCTTTGGCATCGAACGCTCGATTCTCTTTCTGGCGATGATCATCATCGGCGGCACCGGATCTGTCATGGGCACCCTGATGGGCACCGCCTTCGTGGTGCTGCTGCCGGAAGCAATGGAGTGGATCAGCGGCGGCCTGAAGGGCAGCGCCATCGACAAGGCATTGTCGCTCAACAACAACATCACCTTCCTGCGCGAGATCACGATCGGGCTGATCATCATCGGATTTCTGATGTTCGAACCCGACGGGCTCGCGCATCGCTGGCGTCAGATCAAGACCTACTGGAAGCTCTACCCGTTCTCGCACTGAAGCCTGAGCGGGCCGATATCGACGAAGTCAACAAAAGACGGAGGAAAATGTCCATGACGATAAAATCCCTTTTGAGCACCGTTTCACTGGCACTGCTGATCGGCGGTGCGGCCACGGCCGCGCAGGCGCAGATCGCGATCGGCCACCTGCAGGATCTGTCGGGCGGCACGGCCGACGTCGGGACCCCCTACGGCCAAGGCGTCGCGGACACCTTCGCCTGGGTCAACAAGAACGGCGGCGTCGGCGGCAAGCAACTCTCCGTCGACAGCAACGACTACGGCTATCAGGTCCCGCGCGCGATCGCGCTCTACAAGAAATGGTCAGCGCCGGACGCCAAGGTCGCCGCGATCATGGGCTGGGGCACCGCCGATACCGAGGCGCTGACCGGCTTCCTCGCCCAGGACAAGATCCCGGACATTTCCGGCTCCTACGCCGCCGCGCTCACCGACCCCGAAGGCACCAGCGGCAAGGCAAAGCCGGCACCGTATAATTTCTTCTACGGTCCGAGCTATTCCGATGCGCTGCGCGCCGAACTGACCTGGGCTGCCGAGGACTGGAAGGCCAAGGGCAAGCCCGGCAAGCCGAAGTTCGTGCACATGGGCGCCAACCACCCCTACCCGAACGCCCCGAAGGCCGCCGGTGAAGCGCTCGCCGCCGAACTCGGCTTCGACGTGCTGCCGCCGCTGGTGTTCGCGCTTTCGCCGGGTGACTACAGCGCGCAGTGCCTCAGCCTGAAGAGCGCCGGCGCCAACTACGCTTACCTGGGCAATACCGCCGCCTCCAACATCTCGGTGATGAAGGCGTGCAAGACCGCCGGCGTCGACGTACAGTTCCTCAGCAACGTCTGGGGCATGGACGAGAACGCCGCCAAGACCGCGGGCGATGCCGCCGACGGCGTCATCTTCCCGCTGCGCACCGCGGTGGCGTGGGGCGGCAATGCCCCGGGCATGAAGACCGTCATCGAGATTTCGAAGATGTCGGACCCGACAGGCAAGGTCTATCGTCCCGTGCACTACATCGCCGCGGTCTGCAGCGCGCTGTATCTGAAGGAAGCCGTCGACTGGGCCGCCAAGAACGGCGGCGCCACCGGCGAGAACGTCGCCAAGGGCTTTTATCAGAAGAAGGATTGGGTGCCGGCAGGCATGGACGGCGTCTGCAATCCCTCGACCTGGACCGAGAAGGATCACCGTCCGACGATGAAGGTCGATCTCTATCGTTCGAAGATCGCGGGCGCGACCGATGGCGACATCAACGACGTCATGGCCAAGGGCACGATCAAGCTCGAAAAGGTCAAGACCGTCGAACTGCCGCGCAAGCCGGAATGGTTTGGCTGGTGATTTATCGGGTCGCCCATAACGGGCGACCCACTCGTTCTGACTGTCATCCCCCCGCGAAAGCGGGGAATCCAGTATGCTGCGGCTTCTCGGTCAGCAGCAGATGTCTCTGGAATATTGGGTCACCCGCATTCGCGGGTGACGACGGCGAGAGTGAACGGACATGACTGAAACCATCGACACAGCCCGCCCGGCCCCAGCCGCCACCGCCCATGCGCCGCTGCTCAGCGTACGCAACATCGAGGTGGTGTATGACGACGTCATCCTGGTACTGCGCGGCCTCAGCCTCGACGTGCCCAAGGGCGCGATCGTGGCGCTGCTCGGCGCCAACGGCGCCGGCAAGTCGACGACGCTGAAGGCGATCTCGGGCCTGCTCAAGACCGAGGACGGCGAAGTCACGCGTGGCGAGATCGTGTTCGACGGCGAACGCATCAACGGCATCGATCCCGACAAGATCGTCCGCCGCGGCATCTTTCAGGTGATGGAGGGCCGCCGTATCATCTCCGACATGACGTCGCTGGAAAATCTGCGGCTTGGCGCCTTCACCCGCAGCGACAACGAAGTCGGCGACGATATCGACATGGTCTTCAGGTATTTCCCTCGCCTGAAAGAGCGCACCGGGCTGGCCGGCTATCTCTCCGGCGGCGAACAGCAGATGCTGGCGATCGGTCGCGCGCTGATGGCGCGCCCGAAGATGATCCTGATGGACGAGCCGTCGATGGGTCTGTCGCCGCTTCTGGTCAAGGAAGTGTTTGCGATCATCAAGGCGATCAACCGCGACCTCGGCGTCACCATCCTGCTGGTCGAGCAGAACGCGCGCGCAGCACTTTCGGTCGCAAGCCACGGCTACATCATGGAACAGGGCA
>JAIEPP010000463.1 GCA_019748335.1 Xanthobacteraceae bacterium | reverse complement strand
ATGATCCCGCTTTCAGTTCTCGACCTTTCCGTCGTCACCACAGGCACCAAGCCGGCTGCGGCCTTGCGCAACAGCATCGACCTGGCGCGCCATGTCGATGGGCTCGGCTATGTCAGGTACTGGCTCGCCGAGCATCACAACCTGGCCTCGGTGGCGAGCCCCGCGCCCGACCTGATGATCGGGCAGATCGCCGCGGTGACCAAAAACATCCGCGTCGGTTCCGGTGGCGTGATGCTGCCCAACCATGCGCCGCTGGTGGTGGCCGAACGCTTCAAGATGCTGGAGGCGCTGTTCCCCGGCCGCGTCGATCTCGGCCTCGGCCGCGCGCCCGGCACCGACGGCGCCACCGCGCATGCGCTGCGCAGCCGGCTCGATCGCCGCGAGGGCGACGACTTTCTCGAACGGCTGCAGGAATTGATCCTGTGGGAAACCCGTGGCTTTCCGCCCGGCCATCCCTACAACAACGTGGTGGCGATGCCGGACGACTCGCCGCTGCCGCCGATCTGGCTGCTCGGCTCGTCCGACTATTCTTCAGAGCTTGCCGCCCAGGTCGGCATGGGCTTCGCCTTCGCGCATCATTTCGCGTCCTATGACGCGGTCGCGGCGATGACCAACTATCATGCGCATTTCAAGAAAGAGGGCGGTTGGCGCGCGACGCCCCACGGCATTCTGGCGGTCGCCGCGGTTTCGGCCGAGACCGATGCGGAGGCCGAGAAGTTGGCATCCTCGATGGATCTCAATCGCCTGCGCCGCGACCGCGGCCAGTTCCTGCCGCTGCCCAGCGTCGAGGAAGCGCTGGCCTATCCCTATACGGAGGCCGAGCGCGCCTCGATCAAGCGCAACCGCGAGCGGCTGTTCGTCGGCAGCCCGGCGACGATCATCTCGCAACTGAAGCCGATGCTCGACGCGGCCAAGCCCGACGAGCTGATGATCATCACCGCCGTCTACGACCACGAGGCGCGCAAGAAATCCTACAGCCTGCTGGCGGATGCGTTCGGATTGGCGAAGCAGGCGGCGGCGTAAGTCGGGAGTGCTTGCGCAACTCTCACTTCGTCATGCCCGGGCTTGACCCGGGCATCCACGACTTTCTTCGGCGCCAGGACGTGGATGGCCGGGACAAGCCCGGCCATGACGGAAAGAAATGTTGGGATGCGACGAGAAATTCAATCGCCGTTACCGCCGAACGTTTGCCGAAACGGCTGCGCCGGATAGACGCCGACGATGCGGAATTCGCGCGAGAAGAATTTCAGTTCTTCCAGCGCAAAGGCGAGGCCCTTGTCGTCAGGATGGCCGTCGACATCGGAATAGAACTGGGTCGCGAAGAATTCGCCGTCGACCATGTAGCTCTCGAGCTTGGTCATGTTGACGCCGTTGGTGGCAAAGCCGCCGAGCGCCTTGTAAAGCGCGGCGGGCAGGTTGCGCACCCGGAAAACAAAAGAGGTGACCAGCGGCCCGGAGCCCTGCGCGGCCCATTTTTCCTCGCGCGCCAGTACCACGAAGCGGGTGGTGTTGTGGGTTTCGTCCTCGACGTCCTCGGCGAGGATATCGAGGCCGTAGATTTCGGATGCGAGTCTCGAGGCGATCGAGGCGCAGGATTTGTCGCCGCGTTCGGCGACGATGCGGGCGCTCCCCGCGGTATCGCCGGAAACGATCGGCTTGATGCCGAGCTTGCGGATGATGCGGCGGCACTGGCCGAGCGCATGGACGTGGCTCTCGACGGTCTTGATGTCGGCGAGCTTGGCGCCGCGTGGGGCCATCAACTGGTGGTGGATCGGCAAGAACCATTCGCCGACGATGACCAGTCCGGACTGCGGCAGCAGATGATGGACGTCAGCGACGCGGCCGGCGACCGAATTCTCGATCGGGATCATCCCCAGATCCGCTTCGCCCGAGGAGATCGCGGCCAGCGCGTCCTCGAAGGTCGGGCAGGGCAACGGCTCGGCGTCCGGATAGGCCTCGACGATGGCGATATGGGAGTTCGCGCCAGGCTCGCCCTGGAATGCGATTTTCAGCTTCTTGGTCATGGGTTCTTTCTCTGGGCGCCTTTTAGCAGCCGGTCAGGCTTTGGAAAGCAGGCGGCGGGCGGTTTCGAGGTCGGCCGGGGTGTCGACGCCGCGCGGCACGGTATCGACGATGATGACGTCGATCCGCATCCCGGCTTCCAGCGCCCGCAACTGCTCGAGCTTCTCCTGCTGCTCCAGCGGCGATGGCGGCAGGCTCACGAACCGCTCCAGCGCGGCGCGGCGATAGGCGTAGAGGCCGATGTGATGGTAGCGCGGTCCGTCGCCGGTGGGCGCCGTCGCGCGGGTGAAATAAAGCGCGCGCAACCGCCGCAGGCCGATCGGCGAGCCGACCGCCTTCACCACGCTCGGAGCACGGTCTTCCTCCTCGGTGTGAATCAGGGCGGCGAGGGTCGCGATATCGACGGCGGGGTCGGCCAACGGCGGCAGCACGTCGCGGATATTGCCGGGCGAAATGGTCGGGAAATCGCCCTGCAGGTTGACCACGATCTCGATTTTCCGCTCGGGATCCAGCTGCTGGAGCGCCTCGTAGCTCCGGTCCGAGCCGGACGGGTGGTCGGATCGGGTCATGACCACCTCGCCACCATGGGCTTTCACGGCAGCCGCGATCTCAGGGGTGTCGGTAGCGACCGCGACCCGGCCGATTTGCGCCTCTTCCGCCCGCCGCAGCACATGGACGATCATCGGCAGGCCGCCGATGTCCAGGAGCGGTTTGCCCGGCAGGCGGGTCGCCGCCATCCGGGCGGGAATCAGCACCAGGGTGCGGGGGTCGGTCATCGCTACGCAGTCATAGGCGGCCTTGAAAAACAGGCCGGAAATAATGGGGATTGGCGGAAAGTCGGGGCGTTTATACGGGTTGCCAGAGCCCGGGCAAACCGATATCTCAAACCTGCCGAGGGTGCAGCGCGAAAGCCTGATTCCTGAGGCTATTCCGCGGCCGTTGCCGGCCTACCATCGACCTTCCCGGGCTGGAGCCTGAGCCAATATGGACTCCTTCGAACTCAACAAGATCATCGGTGCCATCCTCGGTACCTGCATTCTGCTTCTGGTGACGAGCTTTGGCGCCGGTGCGATTTTCTCGCCCGTGATGCCGGAAAAGCCGGGCTTCGAGATCGCGGTAAAGGAAGAGGCGCATGGCGGCGGTCACGAAGCCGCGGCTGCGCCGTCTGAGCCGATCGAAAAGCTGCTGCAGACCTCCTCGGCCGAGAAGGGCGCCGCTGCCGCCAAGAAGTGCGCCGCCTGCCACACCTTCGAGAAGGGCGGCCCGAACCGCGTCGGTCCGAACCTGTTCGGTATCGTCGATCGCCCCCGCGCCAGCGAAGCTGGCTTCAACTACTCCGCCGCGATGAAGGGCAAGACCGGCAAGTGGACCTATGACGACCTCAACAAGTTCGTCGCCAACCCGAAGGGCTTCGTCCCCGGCACCGCGATGGGCTTTGCCGGTATTCCGAAGGACAGCGAGCGCGCCGACGTGATCAACTATCTGCACACGCTCTCCGACAGCCCGGTTCCGTTCCCGACGGCGGCGAAATAACATTTCAGCAGTCCGGCATGGACTTGCAGGCGACAGGACGGCCAGGCATTGCCTGGCCGTTTTTCGTAGGCAGCGCGCGTGGGCTGATCGCATTGTCGTTATCGGGACGTTTCGTCGCAGCGTCGTCGCGCGTGAGCTATTATCATGAGGAAAAAGCAACATAATTTGCCGAACCCTTGCCTTATATTGGGTGCTGGCTGGCGCTGATCAGCAACAGGAATTCTGCATTTGACGATTACCCGGCGACATCTTCTGCAGGGCGGCGCTGTCGCCGCGATGGCTCCCGCACTGGGGCTTAACCCGGGCTTCCCGGCGATTACACCGGCGCAAGCCCAGGCAGCACCGAATGGACTGGCCTGGCGGCATGCCATTTCGACCTTCGGTGACGTCAAATATCCGGCCGGCTTCAAGCGCTACGATTACGTCAAGCCGGACGCCCCCAAAGGCGGCGTCGTCCGCATGTTCGAGCTGGGCACATTCGACAACTTCAATGCGGTCGTCGATGGCGTGAAGGGATCGCTCGCCAACGGCGTCGGCCTGATTTTCCAGTCGCTGACGACCCGCTCGCTGGATGAACCGTCGACTGCTTACGGCCTGCTTGCCGATGCCGTCGCCTATCCGGACGATTTTTCCTACGCCATCTATCGGTTGAACGCGGCCGCGCGCTGGCACGACGGCAAGCCCGTGACCCCGGAGGACGTCATCTTTTCCTTCGATGCGCTGAAGAAGAACAGCCCGATGTACAGCGCGTATTACCGCCACATCGTCAAGTGCGAGAAGACCGGCGAGCGCGAGGTCAGGTTTACGTTCGACGCCCCCGGAAATCGCGAACTGCCGAGCATCGCCGGTGAAGTTCCGGTGCAGCCCAGGCACTGGTGGGAAGGCAACGACGCGCAGGGGCGCAAACGCGACGTTACGGCGACCACGCTGGAGATTCCGCTGGGGTCCGGACCGTATCGTATCAGGGAGTTCGTCGCCGGCCGATCGGTCGTGTTCGAGCGCGTCGCCGACTACTGGGGCAAGGACCTGGCGGTGTCTGTCGGACAGAACAATTTCGACCAGATCCGGTACGAATTTTTCCGCGACGACACCGTCGGGCGTGAGGCCTTCAAGGGCGATCAGCTCGATTGGTTCACGGAACGAAGCGGCAAGCAGTGGTCGACGGCGTATGATTTTCCCGCGGTGACCGACAAGCGTGTGATCAAGGAAAAGTTCACGAATGCGAGCTCCGGCTCGATGCAGGGTTACGCCTTCAACCTGCGCCGTCCGCTGTTTGCCGATGTCAGGCTCCGTCGCGCGTTCAATCTCGCCTATGACTGGGAGACGTCGGATCGCCTTCTCTCGAACGGCGAGTACCATCGCGACGGCAGCTATTTCGACGGTATTCCCGAGTTCATGGCGACCGGCATTCCCGAAGGCGCCGAATTGCAGATTCTCGAAACGGTGCGCGACAAGGTGCCGGCCGAGCTGTTCGCGGCGCCGTACAAGAACCCGGTCGGCGGCAGTGCCGAGGCGGCGCGCAACAACCTGCGCGAGGCGGCACGGTTGCTCAAGGAGGCCGGGTTCGAAATTCGCGATCGAAAGCTGATCGATCCCAAAGGCCAGCCGGTGACGATCGAATTCCTGTGTAGTGATCCCGGCGACGAGCGAGGTGTACTTTTCTACAAGCCGTCCCTTGAACAGCTTGGAATGGCCGTCAATATCCGTACCGTCGACAGCGTCCAGTACCAGAATCGATTGCGCAGTTTCGACTTCGACATCGTTACGGCCGGTTGGGGACAGTCGCTGTCGCCGGGCAATGAACAGCGCGATTTCTTCGGATCGGATTCGGCGGACCGCCCCGGCTCGCGAAATCTTCCCGGCATCAAGAATCCCGCCGTGGACACCTTGATCGATCGGATCATCTTCGCCAAGGATCGCGCCGAACTTGTCGCCTGTTGCAAGGCGCTCGATCGGGTATTGCTGTGGAACGCATACGTCGTTCCGCAATTCGCATTTGGCTTCGAGCGGGCCGCCCGCTGGGATCGCTTCAGCCGTCCCGATCCGCTGCCCAAATACGGCGTGACGGGATTTCCAGCGCTGTGGTGGTTCGACGCCGAAAAAGCCGCCAGGACAGGTAAACGCTCTTGAACGATTTTTCCCGCGGGCCCGCGCTGTCTCGCCGCCACGTGCTCGGTCTCGGCGTCGGCGCCCTCAGCGCCGCGCAGTTTGGCTCC
This sequence comes from Xanthobacteraceae bacterium, assembly GCA_019748335.1. Lineage (GTDB taxonomy): Bacteria > Pseudomonadota > Alphaproteobacteria > Rhizobiales > Xanthobacteraceae > Bradyrhizobium. Next base: position 3,246 of record JAIEPP010000463.1, on the reverse strand, counting down.
GGCTTCGCCACAGCCGCTGACGGCATTGAAACGCACGGGCTGTCCGTGTTCGGCGACCTGAAGTATCCGGCCGATTTCCAGCATTTCGACTACGTCAATCCGGACGCGCCGAAGGGCGGCTTGTTCTCCTCGATCCCGTCGACCCGGGCCTACAATCAATCGTTCCAGACCTTCAATTCGTTCAACGCCTTCATCCTCAAGGGTGAGGGCGCCAAGGGCATGGAGCTGGTTTTTGATTCGCTGATGGCGCGCGCGAGCGACGAGCCCGACGCGATGTACGGCCTTGCCGCAAAGTCGGTGTGGATTTCGCCCGACAAGCTCACCTATCGCTTTACGATGCGATCCGAGGCGCGTTTCCACGACGGCTCGAAACTGACCGCGCATGACGTCGCCTTCTCGCTGAATACGCTGAAGGAGAAGGGCCACCCGCTGATCCTGGTTCAGCTGCGCGACTTCGTGAAGGCGGAGGTGCTCGACGACGCGACCGTGGCGGTGATTTTCGCGCCGAACCGGGCGCGCGACGTGCCGCTCTACGTCGCAAGCCTGCCGATCTTCTCGAAAGCCTATTACGCGACGCGCCCGTTCGACGAAACCACGCTAGATGCGCCGCTCGGGTCCGGGCCCTACAAGGTCGGAAAGTTCGAAGCCAACCGCTACGTCGAATACGACCGGGTCAGGGATTGGTGGGCGGCGGATCTTGCGGTCAACCGCGGCAGCTACAATTTCGACACCGTGCGCTACGAGTTCTACCGCGATCGCGATGTGGCGTTCGAAGGCTTCACCGGCAGGAGCTATCTCTATCGCGAGGAATTCACCGCGCGGATCTGGGCGACGCGTTACGACTTTCCGGCGATCAAGGACGGTCGCGTCAAGCGCGAGACGTTGCCCGACGAGACGCCGTCCGGAGGGCAGGGCTGGTTCTTCAACACCCGCCGCGGCAAGCTCGGGGATCCCAGGGTTCGCGAAGCGGTGATCAATGCATTCGATTTCGAATGGACCAACAAGACGGTGATGTACGGCGCCTATGCGCGCACGGTCTCGCCGTTCCAGAATTCGGACATGGTGGCGACAGGATTGCCGTCGCCGGAAGAACTGAAGCTGCTGGAGCCGTTCCGCGGGCAGGTGCCGGACGAGGTGTTCGGTCAGCCGTTCGTGCCGCCGGTGTCGGATGGATCGGGCCAGGACCGGAACCTGCTGCGCAAGGCGCAGCAATTGCTCCAGGACGCAAAGTTCCCTGTCAAGGACGGCAAGCGCTTGTTGCCCAGCGGCGAAATTTTTACGATCGAGTTTCTGCTCGACGAGCCGTCGTTCCAGCCGCATCACGCCACCTTCATCAAGAATCTTGGTCAACTCGGTATCGATGCCAATATCCGCTTGATCGACGCGGTGCAGTACCGGGCGCGGGTCGAGGCCTTTGACTTCGACGTAACCACGCAACGCCTGACCATGTCGCCGACGCCGGGCGACAGCCTGCGGCCGTACTTCACGTCGCAGTCGGCGGCCACCAAGGGATCGTACAATCTGGCGGGAGTGGCCAATCCCGCGATCGACGCGCTGGTCGACAAGGCGATTGGCGCCGAAACGCGCAGCGAACTCACCAACGCCTGCCGCGCGCTCGACCGGGTGTTTCGTGCCGGCCGCTACTGGGTGCCGCAGTGGTATCGCACCAACCATCCGATCGCCTACTGGGACCTGTTCGCGCATCCGCCGAAGCCGGCACGCTACGCGCAAGGCACCGGCGCTCCCGACAACTGGTGGGCCGATCCGGCCAAGGCCGCAAAGCCAGAGCAGGCGAAGTAATGGGCGCCTATATCGCACGCCGAATTTTGCTGATGGTTCCGACGCTGCTCGGAATCCTCCTGGTCTCGTTCATCGTCGTGCAGTTTGCGCCGGGCGGGCCGGTCGAGCGGGTGCTGGCGCAGCTCTCAGGTGCCGACACCGGCGGCTCCTCGCGGATTTCCGGCTCGTCCGGCGGCGATTTCGGCGCACGCGGCCAGGTCGGCGCGTCAGCGGACGCCGTCAGTTCGAAATACCGCGGCGCCCAGGGGCTCGATCCGGACTTCGTCAAGAAGCTGGAAGTGCAGTTCGGCTTCGACAAGCCGGCGCCGGAGCGCTTTCTCCTGATGCTGTGGAATTTTGCGCGCTTCGATTTCGGCAAGAGCTACTTTCGCGATGTCAGCGTGCTGCAACTGATCAAGGAGAAGCTGCCGGTCTCGATGTCGCTCGGGATCTGGATGACGCTGTTGACCTATCTGATTTCGATCCCGCTCGGCATCCGCAAGGCCGTTCACGACGGCTCGCGGTTCGATACCTGGACCTCCGCGATCATCATCGTCGGTTTTGCCATTCCCGGCTTTCTGTTTGCGATCCTGCTGATCATCCTGTTTGCTGGCGGCTCGTTCTTCAACATCTTCCCCCTGCGCGGCCTGACCTCGGACGGCTGGGCGCAATTCCCCTGGTACTGGAAGATCATCGACTATTTCTGGCATATCACGCTGCCGCTGATCTCGATGGCGCTCGGCGCCTTCGCCACCATGACGCTGCTGACCAAGAACTCGTTCCTCGACGAAATCCGCAAGCAGTATGTCATGACCGCGCGCGCCAAGGGCTGCAGCGAGTGGCAGGTGCTGTATAATCACGTCTTCCGCAATGCCATGCTGATCGTGATCGCGGGATTTCCGGGCGCCTTCATCCACGCCTTCTTCTCCGGCTCGCTCCTGATCGAGACCATCTTCTCGCTCGACGGCCTCGGCCTGCTCGGGTTTGAGAGCGTGCTGAACCGCGATTATCCTGTCGTGTTCGGGACGCTGTTCATCTTTTCGCTGGTCGGCCTCGTGGTCAACCTGGTCTCCGATCTCGCGTACATGTGGATCGACCCGCGGATCGACTTCGAGGCGCGTGAGGTCTGATGACGATCATTGCGCCCAAACCGGTCGAGACCACGACGCAAACGCCGCTCGGCGAAGCCGTGCCGATCATCCGGATTCCGTTCAAGCCGTCGCCGCTGAACCGCAGGCGCTGGCAGAACTTCAAGGCCAACCGCCGCGGTTACTGGTCGTTCTGGATTTTCCTGGTCCTGTTCACGGTCTCGCTGTTTGCCGAACTGATCGCCAACGACCGTCCGTTCATGATCAAGTATGACGGCCATCTCTACTGGCCGGCCTTTGTCAGCTATTCCGAGACCACGTTCGGCGGCGATTTCGAGACCGCCGCCGACTACCGCGATCCCTATCTGCAGAAGCAGAT
>JAIEPP010000515.1 GCA_019748335.1 Xanthobacteraceae bacterium | reverse complement strand
GCACTGTCTTCAAAGCGTCATCCACGCCGAGTTCCTTCCGTTTGTTTTCCAGCTCCGTCTCGAGCTGTTCCAGATATTCCCTAGCCCGGCTTTGCAGTTCGTTGGCGGTTTCTTCGTCAAAACCTTCGATGCCGGCCAGCTCCTTGGCATCGACCAATGCGAGTTCTTCCACCGACGTGAAGCCTTCCGAGGCGAGCAATTGCCCGACCACTTCATCGACGTTCAGGGCTTCCATGAACACCCGAGTCGAGTTTTCGAAATCGGCCTGGCGGCGCTCGGATTCTTCCTGCTCGGTGAGGATGTCGATGTCCCAGCCGGTCAGCTGCGAGGCCAGCCGCACGTTCTGTCCGCGGCGGCCGATCGCCAGCGACAGCTGGTTGTTGGTATCGGGCACCACGACCTCGATGCGCTCGCGCTCTTCGTCGATCACGACCTTGGCGACTTCGGCAGGCGCCAGCGCGTTGACGACAAAGGTCGCGATGTCGGGCGACCACGGAATGATGTCGATCTTCTCGCCCTGCAATTCATTGACCACCGCCTGCACGCGCGAACCGCGCATACCGACGCAGGCGCCGACCGGATCGACCGAGGAATCCCGCGAAATCACGCCGATTTTCGCGCGCGAGCCGGGATCGCGGGCGACCGCCTTGATCTCGACGATGCCGTCGTAGATCTCAGGAACTTCCTGCGCGAACAGTTTCGCCATGAACTGCGGATGGGTGCGGGACAGGAAAATCTGCGGGCCGCGGGTTTCGCGGCGAACGTCGAAGATATAGGCGCGGACGCGATCGCCGTTGCGGAATACCTCGCGCGGCAGCATTTCGTCGCGGCGGACGATGGCTTCACCACGGCCGAGATCGACGATCACGCTGCCATATTCGACGCGCTTGACGACGCCGTTGACGATGTCGCCGATGCGGTCCTTGAATTCCTGGTATTGCCGGTCGCGCTCGGCCTCGCGCACCTTCTGCACGATTACCTGCTTGGCGGATTGCGCGGCGATACGGCCATATTCCAGCGGCGGCAGGGTGTCGGCGATGGTGTCGCCGACCTGGGCGCCGGGATTGGCGCGCTGCGCGTCCGCCAGCGAAATCTGGTTCGAGGAGTTCTCGACCTGGTCGACCACCAGCATGTGGCGCGACAGCCGCAACTCGCCCTTCTTGGCGTCGATCTCGGCGTGAACGTCGGTCTCGCTGCCGTAACGTGCGCGGGCCGCCTTCGCGATGGCGTCTTCCATCGCCGCGATCACGATGCCGCGGTCGATCGACTTTTCGCGGGCGACCGCGTCGGCGATCTGCAGCAGTTCGAGTTTGTTGGCACTGACTGCCATGACCTAGTCTCCTTCAGTAGGATCGAATTCGCCCCCGGGCAGTCCTTGCGCGGCGAGGCGGTGTTTCTTGGTATTCTTCGGTAGCGGCTTCTTCAGCGGCTTATTGAGTGTCTTGTCGAGTGCCTTGGGCTTCGGCTTGTTGCTCCTGGCCGGATCGCTCTTTTTCGCGTGCGGCGGGGGCGGCGGTGCCAGCCCCAGATTCTGCTTCAACTCGCGCTCGGCCTGCTTGCCGCGCCGCATCGATTCCGCGACCAGCTCGTCGGTCAGCACCAGCCGCGCGTCGGAGATGTCTTCCATGACCAGCAGCACGTCGGCATCTTCGTCTGGGCGTATGTCATCCCGATGTAGCCGCACCGCGTCGCCTTCGACGGCGGCGAGGTGGCCACGGAAACGCTTGCGGCCCTGATGGGCGACCGCCATCTCGATCTTGACGAGATGACCCGCGTAACGCTCGAAATCGGAACGGCGCACCAGCGGGCGGTCGATGCCCGGCGATGAAATCTCCAGCCGGTAGGCCTTCTCGATCGGATCGGCGATATCGAGCACCGGCGACAACGCCCGCGAAATCGCCTCACAATCCTCGATCTGCATCGTTCCGTCGGGCCGCTCGGCCATGATCTGGACGGTGCAGCCGGCCTCGGCGGAGATCTTGATCCGGACCAGCCGGTAGCCCAGCCCCTGCAAGACAGGACCGGCCACCGCCGACACCCGCGCCGCCACGCCCGGCTCGACGACGAGACGGGGCTCGGCAAGCAGGTCGGCATCCACGGAACCAGCGGTCGGATCGGTCATATCCAGGGTCAAAAGTGTCTTTACTTACATGGGTTTAGGTCGGACCTAGCCGTGTCCGGCCGGTTCCCCGAACTCAAGCCCTGCCGCCCATTCTGGGCTGAGGCTCGTTCAGGTAATAAAAAAGAGCGGGTCCGGTGGGGCCCACTCTCAAACGCGATCGTATGAGAACCATAAGTTGCCGCGGATATAGCGGTTTTCCTGCAATCCGGCAAGGCCTGCGCGCCGGTCAAGGGGTGATTTTACGGCCCCCGCGCGACGGTAAAAACCTAACCCTTCATTCACCTGCGACGCCTAGATTGCACGAAAACCAGCCACTGCGGCGGTTTAGGTAGGTTTATGACAACCGCGGCATCGCTGATCCCGGAACTTGACGACATCGTCCGGCATGGCGACCCGAAGCGCCGCGCTGACGCGGCACGGCGGATCAGCGAATTATTCCTGCAGGGTGCCGCCAGCTTCCGCCCCGATCACGTCGAGTTGTTCGACGGCGTGCTGACCAGCCTCGTTCCCCATGCCGAACTCGCCGCGCGCGCCGATCTGGCCGAGCGCCTGTCGCGACTGGCCAATGCGCCGCGTGAACTGGTCGGCCAACTTGCGCACGAGGATGAAATTGCGATCGCGGGACCGCTGCTGCGGCGATCTCCCATCCTATCGGAACAGATGCTGGTCGAAATTGCCGGGGCAAAGGGTCAAGGCCACCTGCTGGCGATGACGGAACGGCCGACGCTGTCGCCCGATCTCACCGACGTCATCGTGCGCCGCGGCGACCGCGACGTCATCCGGGGCGCCGCCGGCAATGCGGGCGCAGCGTTCTCGACGGACGGCTATTCGACGTTGATCAAGCGTGCCGGCCAGGACGGCGTGTTGACGATCAAGATCGGCCAGCGCGACGATCTTTCGGCCGAGCAGTTGAAGGATCTGCTGTCCGGATCGATCGATGTGATCCGCCGCCGTCTGTTCGACGTCGTCAAGCCGGTCCGGCAGATGGCTATCAAGCGGGCGATGAACGAAATCTCCGGCGCCGTGGAGCGGGTCGAGGGTGTCCGCAATTTTGAATCGGCGCAGCGCACCGTACTTGCCTTGCACCGCGACGGCGCACTCGGCGAAGCCGCGCTGCTCAACTTTGCCAAGGCCAACAAATACGAGGAATCGGTGGCCGCGCTGGCGGCGATGACCGGCGTGAAGATCGCCACCCTCGACCGCCTGATTGCGGGCGACCGCTACGATCCGATCCTGATTGCCGGCAAGGCGGTCGGCCTCGAATGGGCGACGGTGCGTGCCCTGATCCTGCTCCGGCTCGGCCCGAACCGGGTGGCGCCGCCGGCGGACATCGAAAGCGCGCGCATCAATTTCACGCGCCTGATGCCCTCGACCGCCGAGCGCGTTGTCGGCTTCTGGAAGGCCCGCCCGGCGGCCTGACGACTACAATCGCAAATTGCTCCCAAACCGCAACGCGCCACGCTATCCTGTGCGGGAAAAGACGCGACACAGCGTCGAGAATAAATCGGGGAGCGCGATATGCTGACGGACGTCCAGGTTCAGGCCCATGCCGACAAAATCCGCGACGATGGCTTCACCGTCATCGAGAATGCGGCGAGCCGCGAACTGGTCGAGGGATTGAAGCAGGCGCTGGAGCGCATCGAGCGCGAGCATCACCTCGGCCCTGCGAAAACCTCGTTCGAGGGCTTCAAGACCGTCCGCATCAACAATCTTCTCACCTATGACGACCTGTTCTGGGAGGTGCCGCTGCACGACAACGTGCTGCCGGTGGTGGAGCGCGTGCTCGACAGGGAATGCCTGCTGTCGTCGTTCTGCTCGCTGGTGCTCGGTCCCGGCCAGGAGGCGCAGCCGATTCATGAAGACACCCAGTTGATCCCGCTGCCGCGCCCGCACATCCCGATCACCATCAATGCGATCTGGGCGCTGTCGGATTTCAGGAACGACAACGGCGCGACGCGGATCTTGCCGGGCAGCCACAAATTTTCGTCTTCGCCGGAATACGGCAAAGAGTATGACGCGGTCACCGCGACCATGCCGGCCGGCAGCGTGATGCTGTTCGACAGCGCGCTCTGGCACGGCGGCGGCGCCAATAGCAGTGATGAGCGGCGCTTCGCGTTTTCCTGCGCCTATTGCTGGGGCTGGATGCGGCAGCAGGAAAACCTCCAACTCGGCATTCCCCAGGACACCGCGAAGCGATTTCCGCGACGGCTGCAGGAACTCTGCGGCTACAGCGTCTACAAGGGACAGTTCGGTCATATCGACAATCACGATCCGATCGAACTATTGGGCCGCGAGCGCGGCAAGCGCATGGTGTGGGAAGCAACCGACGCGCGGAAGGCGCGGATGGGCGAGGCGGTGAAGGGGTAATCGTCGTCCCGGCTCGCGCTTCACTTGGCGGGGACGACAGCTACCCTTTTCGCCGAAACCGCAAATACGCCGCCACGCGGCCCTCGCGTTCGGCCTTTCGGCCGTAGCGGGTCATGGTGTAGCCGTCCCAGGGCTGGCGCCAGTCGGCGGCGCGCTCCGCGGTCCAGAGAAAATCCGGCGAGCGCATCAGATGCGCCAGCGTCCATGCGCAGTAGTCGTCGATGTCGCTGACGAAGCGAAACTCGCCGCCCGGCTTGATGATGCGCGCCATCGCCGCAACCGTTGCGTCCTGCACGAAGCGTCGCTTCCAGTGCCGCCGTTTCGGCCAGGGATCGGGGTGGATCAGGTCGATCCGCGCCATCGATCGCGGCGGCGCCCAGGCCAGCAGTTCCGCGGCGTCGCCGGCGTAAAGCCTGATGTTGCCGATGTTAGCCGCTTCGATCTGCGCCAGGATTTTTGCCATGCCGTTGACATAGGGCTCGCAGCCGATGAACCCGATCCGCGGGAAGGCCTGCGCTTCCGCGATCAGATGTTCGCCGCCGCCAAATCCGATTTCGAGCCTGACATCGTCGATTTCGCCATCGAACAATTCAGTGAGATGGGCGGGGGCCGGGCTTGCGATATCGAGCGCGAGACGCGGCAGCAGATGGTCGATCAGGTCGGCCTGATGGATGCGGAGCTTGTGGCCCTTGCGGCGGCCGAAGAATGAGCCGTGCGCGTGCGCGGCGGCGCCGTCGTCCGGCGGCTCGCGATCGTCGGGCTCGCTTGGGTTCGCGGTCATCGCAGCGTCTGGTACAGCCGGTGCAGCAGACGTGCCCGCGGCTCGATCGACGAAATATACATCTGCTCGTAATGGGTATGCGCGCCCTTGCCGTCGACGCCGAGCCCGTCCAGCGTTGCCGTATGCGGCGCGGTGAAGTTGCCGTCGGAGCCGCCGCCGGTGAATGTATCCACCAGCTCGAAGCCGATTTCGGCGGCCAGCGTTTTGGCATGTTCGTACAATGCGGCGCCGGCATTGCCCTTTTCGTAAGGCGGCCGATTGAGTTCGCCGACCACCTTGACGCTGACGCCTTCGGTGCGTGATTTCAGGTTGAGGATCTTTGGCACCAGTTCGTCGGAATCGGCAATCGTCGGCACGCGCATGTCGACCTCGGCATAGGCTTCCTCCGCAATCACGTTCGGCTTGGTGCCGCCGCGCACCACGCCGACATTGACGGTAACACCGCGCTTGAGGTCGTTCATCGCCTCCAGCGTCTGGATGATGTTGCCGAGTTCGCGGATCGCGCTGCGGCCGTCCTCGGGCCTTGTGCCGGCATGCGACGGCACGCCCTTGATAGTGATCTCGAAGCGCGCGACGCCCGTGCGGCCGGTGACGATCTTGCCGCCGTCGCGCGCCGGCTCGGTGACCAGAACGTACTTGGCCTTGCGGCCTTCCTGTTCGATCAGCGAACGCGACGTCGGGCTGCCGATTTCTTCATCGGAGACGTAGAGCTGGGTGACGCCGAGCGGCGATCGTGCGCCAGCCGCGCAAATCTGGCGAAAGGCATGGTAGGCGAGATAGGCGCCGCCCTTCATGTCGTAGATGCCGGGACCGAAGGCGCTGTCGTCCTCGATCTTGAACGGCAGCCGCTCGATGAATCCCATCGGGTGCACCGTATCGAGATGGCTCAGCACCAGAATTCCCGGCGCATCCTGTCCCCATGACGAACGTGTGACGAGATGGTCGCCGCAGCCGGAATGTCCCGCGATCCGCTCGACGGTGGCGGGCAGGTCGCGATAGCCCGACGCGACGAGGTCCGCGAGCCGGTTGACCTGCGCGGGCACCTCGGTCGGGGTTTCGATCTCGACCCAGCGGCGGATGCCCTCGAGGATTGTTTTGGAATCGAAGGGATTGGTGTCCGTCATCGGCGCATTTCGTCATCAAGGAAATCAGGCCGATGTCATGCGCTCGCGCCGGTGGGCGCGTCAATTGGTATGTCCTGCGAAAATAAGGAGATAGAGCGGAAATCAGCGCTTGTCGGGGCCTTCGCGCGCCGCGACCTGTTCGACCAGATCGACGATCGAGCGGCGCATCTTGGCGTCGGCGATGCGCGTGAACGCGCGCGTCAGCGCCAGGCCCTCGGATGTCGCGAGAAAATCCGAGACGTAGGCCGGCGACGAGCCTTCGCTGAAGCCGGCTGTATTGACCGCGCCGCTCGGTCCACCGTCGAACAGAAACGATACCGGCACCTGCAAAATTTCTGAAATTTGTTGGAGGCGGCTGGCGCCGACGCGGTTGGTGCCCTTTTCGTATTTCTGAACCTGCTGAAAGGTGAGTCCCAATGCCTCGCCCAGTTTTTCCTGGCTCATACCCAGCATGATGCGGCGCATGCGGACACGGCTGCCGACATATTTGTCAACAGGATTGGGGGCTTTGGTGGACATCTCAACACTCCTCGGGATTAGCGCCGGGGGTGAGGCACGACGGGGAAATCTGCCTCAGGCGCCGGTACCGTCAAATCCTGCTCGGAGGATCGGGTAGTAATGCAGACAAGTTGAGCAATGAGCTGACTGGTTCTTTATTTTTGGTTGCGGAAGACAGAATGCGAATGGCGTGGCCTTTCTGTCAACTGGGTGAAACGCGCATAGAGTTTTGTTGCGGCAAACCGGCAACAGTCTACAATCTACGAAATATAAATTTCAGGCGGCCCGCCTAACAACGCGGCGGCGGATGACCAGCAGCAGCGCAACAGCCACGATCACTGCGATTGGAACGTCTCTAAGCTGCGCGTAGACCGTCGGCGGCAAGGCAGACGGCAGGCTGGCATCCAGTACACCTTCGATGCCGAGACCAAGCCGTGCGACAATACGTCCCGAGGAATCGATGACGGCGGAGATGCCGGTGTTCGCTGCTCGAACAACCGGCAATCCTTCCTCGACGGCGCGCAGGCGCGCCTGCTGCAGATGCTGATACGGGCCCGTGGAAATTCCAAACCAGCCGTCATTGGTCAGGTTGACGATCCAGCCGGGACGATCGTCGCGCGCAGCCAAGCTGCCGGGGAAAATCGCTTCATAGCAGATCAAAGGCAGCGCGCGCGGTGCGTCCGGAATCTCCAGCGTGCGGCGGCGTGTGCCGGCAATGAAGCCGCCCTGCACCTTGGTGAGCTGGACGAAACCGAGCTTTTCCATCCAGTCCTGGAACGGCAGGTACTCACCGAACGGCACCAGGTGCAGCTTGTCATAGACCGACAGCACGCTGCCGTCATGGTCGATGATATATATCGAATTGTAGGCCCGGGTGACGCGGGCGCCGGGCGGTCCGTCGGGCGCGCGCACCGAGCCCGTGATCAGCACGGTGCCCTTGGGCAGGAGGTCGGCGATCTGAGCCATCGCATCCGCTTCGCGCGTCAGGAAAAACGGGAAGGCCGATTCGGGCCAGATCAGGATCTTCGCATCGCTGACGCCGGTTGACTGCGGCCCGGACGCGCGGTCGGACAGCGTCAGATATTTCTGCATCACCTCCGCCTTGGCGGCGTAGTTGAATTTGGCGTCCTGCTGCAGATTGGGCTGCATGATGCGCAGCTTGACCTTGGTGAAGACCGTCGGCTGCAGCGACAGCCGGACGGTGCCGTAGACGCCCATGGCGGCGAGCAGCGCCAGCGCCGCTACCGGTGCGATCCACGGCTTTCGTCCGCGCGAACTGCCGTCGATCAGCGCCGCCGGGCTTGCGAAGATCGCCACGGCCAGGAACGTCATGCCCCACAGCCCGATCAGCGACGCGGTCTGCGCCAGTGCCAGCGGCTCCGACAGCGCGTAGCCGAACGTGTTCCACGGAAATCCCGTCAGCAGATGGCCGCGCAGCCATTCGGTGGCGGTCAGGCTGATCGCCAGCGCCAGCACCCGCGAGGCATCCCGCGTCCACAACAGCCGCGCCAGCGCGAAGCCTGCCGCGGTGAACAAGGCGAGATAGGCCGGCAGGCCCAGCACCGCGAACGGCATCAGCCAGGCGAAGGTGGAAGCATCGACCAGGAAGGCGTTGCCGATCCAGTAGAGACCGGGCACGAAATAACCGAGCCCGAACCAGAAGCCGGACATCGCCGCTGCCGGGACGCCGCGCCATTTTCCGGCGGCAGCACCATCGATCAGCCAGACCGCGACCGGAAAGGTCACGAACAGCACCGGCCAGACGTTGAACGGTGCCATCGCCAGGGCCGACAGCGCGCCCGCGACCAGCGCCAAAGCGGCGCGCTTCCATCCCCAGGCCAGGATGATCGAAAGGCCGGCGACGCGGAGTTTGCTGGTCGAGATCACTGCGAACCGGCTCCATCGCCCGACGTCGGCGGCGCGTTGTCGTTCGCCTGCGGCGCATTTTCTTGCGCCTGCGGCGAGCTGCCATCGGGCGTGCTCTCACGTCGGCGGCCTTCGCGCGCGCTGCGGGCAGCGGGACGCTCCTTGCGTATAGCGATGCGCAGCCGCTTGACCCGCCGCGGGTCGGCGTCGAGCACCTCGATCTCGAAATTGCCCGGCCCGGC
>JAIEPP010000697.1 GCA_019748335.1 Xanthobacteraceae bacterium | reverse complement strand
CGGTAGAAGCACAGTTCGCCCGAATGCTCCGGCAGTCGCACCCATAATTCGGTCTGGCCGTAGGTCGCGAGGAATTTGCGATAGTCCCGGGGCAAATTGGTGCCGAGCTCGGTTTCGGCCCGGCGCAGGTCTTCCTCGCCGGCGGGCTGCTTCGCCTTCCAGCGCCAGCCTTTGGTGGATTTGGGCTTGCGCTTGCGCCGCGCGACATAGTCGGCATAGCCGGGCAGCGCCATGATCTCCTCGTAGCCGCCGAACTCGGACCAGCGGTGGGCGGCGTCGAAGGCCTCGTCCTGACGGTCGGGAAAATGATCGCACAGAATCGTCGCGCGCTGGACGCCGCGGTCCTGGCTCGGCGCGATCCTGTAGGCCTCGTCGATCGCCTGCAGCGCGGTTTGCGGATCGTTTGCGCGCAACTGCGCCCAGCTCAGCACTTCGAGCGCGCGGGCCTCGAGGTCGCTTTCCGCGATCGACCACGCGTAATGCGGCCTCTTGGCGGCGCGGCAGCACGCAATCGTGTCGCGGGCCTGCTCGGCAAGCCGGATTGTCTCGGCATTGTCGCCGTCGGCGGCGTAGCCGTGGTGGGCGGCGAGCCAGAGATAGAGCGGTTCGTGTTCGGCCGGCGTTCCCCGGAGCGCGGCGAGATATTTCGCTTGTTCGTCGAGCGGCGCGCTGAGCGCGGCCAGCATCAGTTCGTCCAGTGCCCGTTGCCAGTCGAGCTTGGCCTGCGGGTCCGGCATCAAGTGACGCAGCGTATAGCGGGTGTGGGTTGTTTCCACGTAACCCGCCGCGGTCAGTTCGGCGGCGTGACGGCGGAATGCGGCAACGGCGGTCTGAATGTCGGAGAACGTTTCGCGCAGGAAATCGTCGCGCGGGGTGTCGCGCTTCTCATCCATGTAGATGCCGATCACCATCGGATCGCCACCGGGAATCAGCAGCAGTTCGCGGTCGTCATCGCCGGGCGAGCGATGGAAGAATTTTGCTAGATACATCGGGTCTCCGAAACGCGTGGCGGGCTCTACGCCTCAGTCGCGCGTTCGGGGAAACCGGTTCATGCCTATCGGCGCTTCAGACCCTTGCTTTCCATCCGCCAGATCAGGAGATCGATGCGGTCCTGGCCGAAAAACGGCTCGTTTTCGAACGCAAAAGTGGGTACGCCCCAATGGCCTGACGCCGCGTGGTCCTGTTCATTGCCGGCGATGACGCGCTCGTAGCGGTCGGGGTCGGCGGTGATGGCCGCATCCATCGCGGCCAGATCGAAGCCTGCGGCGCTCGCCGCCTTGGCCAGATGATCGCCCTGGTCCCAGCCCGCGACGCTGCCGTCCCATATCACTTTGGTGATCGCATAAGTAAAGTCGAGCGAACGGCCTTCGAGCTGGGCGGCGGCGCCGAGCCGCGTCAGGCGCTGGATGTTGGGCTGCTGCTCGGCGACGTCGAGCGTCGTCATATCCTGGACGATGGGATCGGGCCGCGGAAAGCGGAACGGAATGTTCTCGTGCTTGGCGACCCGGCTCGAATCCAGCACCACATAGCGCACGAACTGCGGATTGGTGCGCTTGAAAAAGCCGGGCACCCGCACCGCCAGCGGATAGACCGGCCGCAGATTGACCGTGACGTCGTAGTCGGCGGCCATCTTCATCGTTTTCGGCAGCGCCAGATAGCTGTAGGGACTGCGATACGAATAGAACAGATCGACCGATAAGGTCATGGGCAGCCTCCCCGCGAGCTTCGTTGCTTTCCCAAAACAAAGCACGGCTGTGACAAGCGGTCCAAGCGGACTAAGGGTGTGCCAAGTTCAGCCGGCAACCTGACGCAGCAAAGCCGGCGCGATCAGCCGATGAAACGGCATGATGATGGCGAGATAGGTTCGGCCGAACCAGTTATGGGTCTTGACCAGTGTGGTGAGGGTGACCAGCCGGATACCTTCGGGGGTCGTCACGTCGACCACGACGCGAAAATCCAGATGGCTGTCGTTGAAGCCGGCAATGAGGCGATCCGGGGTTTCGCTCAGCACCGGAAAGATCCCGATCATGCCCCTTGGCGCCCTCGCCGGAAGTCTTCAACCCCAGCGGCGCCACTAGCATATTGCGCAGCTTCACCAGCGCCTCGGCCCATCGCGGCTGGCGCGCCATCATGCGTTCCGCCGCGTGCCGCGCATCGAGTGCCGGGTCGGCGATCTCGACGCGGAAGGCGTCGGCGAACTGTGCGCCGGCGAGCAGCGCATCGGTGTCGACAGAAGGTGTGATTTCCTGGACGGTCATTGGAATAGGAGCTTGCGCGCGAGGGAGCGGAATCGCAAGAGCAGAAGCGTGGCATAAACCGCGGTCCCGACCGACAGCCCGATCCAGACCCCGACCGCGCCAAACGGCGTGTGGAATGCGAGCCACCACGCGCAGGGGAAAGCGATCAGCCAGTAGCTGAGGATCGCGAACAGCAGCGGCACGCGGGTGTCGTTCATACCGCGCAGCGAGCCGGCGGCAATGGTCTGGATCCCGTCGGCGACAAAGAAGGTCGATCCGACCAGCAGCAGCGTCGCGGACAGTGAGGCCGTGGCGTCGGTGCTCTCGCCCAAAAAGATTTTTGCGATCCCGAACCGGCTGAGCATCACCGCCAGCGTCAACGCCACGCCGATGGCGATGCCGAGCCACGTTGCTACTATGCCGGCGCGGAGCACACCGTCGGCATCGCGGCGGCCGACGGCGTGGCCGACCCGCACCGTGGCGGCGATGCTGATGCCGAACGGCACCATGAACAGGACCGCGGCGACCTGCAGCGCGATCTGGTGCGCCGCGAGCGCGGTGGTGCTGATCACGCCCATCAGCAGACCGGCGGCGCCGAACAGGCCATATTCGAGCAGGAACGAGATCGAGATCGGCGCGCCGATGACGATCAGTTGCCGCATCAACTGCCAGTCGATGCGCCAGAGATGTCCGAACACGTGAAATTTTCGGAACGGACGGCGGCGCGCGGCAAACCACAGTCCCGCCAAAAAGGTGCCGAGATTGACGATGGAGGTCGCGAGCCCCGCACCGAACAGGCCGAGGTTCGGCAGGCCGAACGCGCCGTACAGCAGCAGATAGACCAGCGCGGCGTTGGCCGGGATCGCGGCCAGCGTGATCCACAAGATCGGCTGCGGCCGGTTGACCGCGCTCATGAAGCCGCGGATCGCCAGAAACCACAGCCCCGGCAGGATGCTCCAGGTCAGCCCGAGCAGGTACTCCTGCGCCAGGCGGGCGGCGACCGGCGACTGGCCCAGCGCCAGCAGGATCGGCTCACCGCGGAACGACAGCGCCATCATCGGCAGCGCCATCAACAGCGCAGCCCACAGGCCGACGCGCAGCGAACGGCGGACGCCGTGCGGTTTACGGGCGCCGAACGCCTGCGCGGCCAGCGGCGCCACCGCCGAAACCAGGCCCATGCCGAACGTGAAGCAGACGAAGAAGACGGTATGCGCCAGCGACGCCGCGGCCACGGCCTCGGTGCCGAAGCGTCCGATCAGCGCGATGTCGGTCGTCATCATTGCGATCTGCCCGAGTTGGGTCAGCGCAATAGGCACGGCAAGCTTCAGCGTCTCGCCGAGTTCGGCGGCGAGGTGATGGCTGCCCGTCATCGCCGGCGCTGATGGCGCGAGCGACGCAGGGTCGATTTTGTCAAGCGAAGTCATGGGATCACGATAGTCCTACCGCGCCGGCGGCTGCGGTCTTCGGGTGCGATCCATGCAGAAAGATGAAGGCAAGAGCAAGATCGGCAAAAGCGATCAGTCTCAGCCGCCCGCGCCGAGCGCCAAGGCGAGATGGTAGGCGAGAAACGAGCCGGCATAGGCCAACGCCAGCATGTAGCCGAACGTCACCGCCATCC
The DNA here is from genome assembly GCA_019748335.1 of Xanthobacteraceae bacterium. GTDB lineage: Bacteria > Pseudomonadota > Alphaproteobacteria > Rhizobiales > Xanthobacteraceae > Bradyrhizobium. Next base: position 5,095 of record JAIEPP010000697.1, on the reverse strand, counting down.
ACTTCCAGCTGCCGGTCTCGCGGCGGATCACCGCCAGCGTCGAGGCGCATTGCGGCGCGAAGATGTACCAGACCAGCAGCGATATCGCGGTGGCGAGACTCCAGTTATGGGCGAGCACCTCGCCGATCCGGTCGGCGGCTTCCTTGCCGCCCTCGATGGCGTAGACCGTTCCCAGCGCTGCGACCGCGACTTCACGGGCCGCCATGCCGGGGATCAGGGCGACGGCGATCTGCCAGTTGAAACCGAGCGGCGCCAGCGCCGGCTGGATCGCATGTCCGATCATCGCGGCGAGGCTGTAGTTGATGGCGGCACCTTCCGCGCCCGCCGGCGGTTGCGGGAACGAGGCCAGGAACCAGATCAGCACCATCATCGAGAAGATCGTCGTTCCCGCGCGGTACAGGAACGCCTTGGCGCGCATGTAAACGCCGAGCGCAATGCTCCTGGGCCGCGGCAACTTGTAATCCGGCAGCTCCATCATGAACGGCGAGGGCTCGTAGTCCCGTCCCATCGCGAATTTGATAAAGAACGAAACCCCGAGCGCGCTGGCGATACCGGCGGCGTAGAGGCCGAACATTACGAGGCCCTGAAGATTGATCAGACCATACACCTCGCGCTGCGGCACGAAGGCGGAAATGATCAGGGTATAGACCGGGATGCGCGCCGAGCAGGTCATCAGCGGCGCGATCAGGATCGTGGTCAGCCGGTCACGGCGGTTGTCGATGACGCGCGCGGCCATGATGCCGGGAATGGCGCAGGCAAAGCTCGACAGCAGCGGAATGAAGGCGCGGCCGTGCAGTCCGGCGCCGCCCATGATGCGATCCATCAGGAACGCGGCCCGCGCCATGTATCCGAAATCTTCCAGCATCAGGATGAAGAAAAACAGGATGATGATCTGCGGCAGGAACACGATGACGCTACCGACGCCGGAGATGACGCCGTTCTGCAAGAAACTCTGCAGCAGGCCGTCCGGCAGCAGGGTGTGGACCGATTGGCCGAGCGCGGCAAAGCCGTCCGACAGCAATTCCATCAACGGCTGTGCCCAGCTGAACACGGCCTGGAACATCACGAACAGGATCGCGAGCAGGATCAGGAGGCCGGCGACCGGCTGCAGCACAACCGAGTCGATCCGGTTGGTCAGATTATCGGGCTTCGCCGGCGGGGTTACCGCATCGGTGATGATCCGGTCGGCCTCCCGTTGCAGCGCGCGTAACTCATGGGCTGAAAGCGGCCGCCAGGTGTTGGACGCGACTTCGCTGGAGCGCGTTCCGGCGAACGTGTCGAGATGCTGCAACAGATCGGTGGTACCGCCCTTGCGCACTGAAACCGCCGTGGTCACGGGAATGCCGAGTTCCGACGACAGACGGTCGAGATCGATCGCGATGCCGCGGTGGCGCGCCAGGTCGAACATGTTGAGAACCAGCAGCATCGGTCGGCCGACCTGCTTCAGCTCCAGCACCAGTCGAATGCTGAGGCGCAGATTGGTCGCATCTGCAACGCAGACGATGCAGTCGGGTGCGGCCTCGTCGCGGACGCCGAGAACGACGTCGCGCGTGATCTCCTCGTCGGGACTACGGCCGCGCAATGAATAGGTGCCGGGCAGGTCGACGATCGCGACGCTGCGTCCGGCCGGCGTCACAAACGCACCCGATTTGCGCTCGACGGTCACGCCCGGATAGTTGGCGGAACGCTGCCGGCTGCCGGTGAGGGCGTTGAACAGCGCGGTCTTGCCGCTGTTGGGCGTTCCAACCAGCGTGAGATTCAGCGATGTCGTGACCTGCGCGTCCATTGGATCAGTCGACGATGACGGCCATCGCCTCGCGCCGGCGGATCGCGACGGTGGCGTTGTTGACGCGGACGGCAATCGGATCGCGGCCGAACATGCCTTCGTGCAGCACTTCCACGCGCGCGTCCTCGACGAAGCCCATCTCGATCAGGCGGCTTTCCAGCTCGGTCGGCGCCAGCACGGAGGCGCAAGCGGCCGCGTCAATGGCGCGGATGCGGCCGATGAAGCCGCGCTGGGCTTGTCCGAGGGACAAGGTCTTGGTCATGAGCAGGCCCGATCTCGATGGAATATCTGGATCGTAGATAGGCCAATTCCGGGGCTGGATGTGATCGCGCGCAATCCGTAGTTTAGAATCGCTATAAGTTAAGTTCCGGAATAACGGCGGATCGGCGCCTAGTGGCCTCCCCGCGCGGGCACGCGGGTGATTTTGGCGCCGAGCGCGTTGAGCCGCTCGTCGATGCGCTCATAGCCGCGTTCGATCTGGTCGGCGTTGTTGATGGTCGAGGTGCCTTCGGCGGCCACCGCGGCCAGCAGCATCGCCATGCCGGCACGGATGTCGGGCGAGGTCATCAGCGCGCCGCGCAGCCGGCTCGGGCCGGCTACGATCGCGCGGTGCGGGTCGCACAACACGATGCGGGCACCCATCGAGATCAGCTTGTCGACGAAGAACATCCGCGACTCGAACATCTTTTCGAACATCAGGATGACGCCGTCGCACTGGGTCGCGGTGACGATCGCAATCGACATCAGGTCGGCCGGGAACGCCGGCCAGGGCTGGTCTTCCAGCTTCGGGACATGGCCGCCGAAATCGTCGTGAATCTTCATGGTCTGGCCGGACGGCACCACGAGGTCGTCGCCCTCGACGCCGCAGACGATGCCGAGCCGCTCAAAGCCCATCCGGATCGAGCGCAGATGCTCGACGCCGGCGCGCGCGATACGCAGCGGCGAGCGGGTCACCGCGGCAAGCCCGATCAGCGAGCCGACCTCGATGTGGTCGGGCTGGATCGAATAACTGGTGCCGCCGAGCGTCGACGGGCCGTGGATGATGATGGTGTTGGTGCCGATGCCCTCGATCTTGGCGCCGAGCGCGACCAGGAAGTTGGCGAGGTCCTGCACATGCGGCTCGGAGGCGGCGTTGCGCAGATAGGTGGTGCCGTGGGCGCCGACGGCGGCGACCAGCGCGTTTTCGGTGGCGGTGACGCTGGGCTCGTCGAGAAAGACGTCGGCGCCCTTGAGGCGGGTGGCGCGGAATTCCAGCCGGTGGGTCGCGGTGACGGTGGCGCCCAACTGTTCGAATGCCAGAAAATGCGTGTCGAGACGGCGGCGGCCGATGACGTCGCCGCCGGGTGGCGGCAGCGCCACCTCGCCGCAACGGGCCAATAGCGGTCCCGCCAGCAGGATCGAGGCGCGGATCCGGGCGCAGAGATCAGGGTCGAGATCGGCGGCGCGGATATCCTTGGCATGGATCGCCAGCGTGTTGCGTTCCAGCCATTCGGCGGATGCGCCGACCGAGCGGATCAATTCGACCAGCGTCTCGGTATCGCGGATCCGCGGAACGTTGTGCAGCGTGACCTTGTGCTCGGTGAGCAGAGCGGCGGCGATGATCGGCAGCGCGGCATTCTTGTTGCCGGACGGTTCGATCGTGCCGCCGAGCCGGTGGCCGCCTTCAACGATATACTGGATGGGCGCCACTTCGGTTCTCGCTGTTTGTTTCGGCTGGGGCGGGCGGCTTCGGGAGCGAAACTACAGAGAATTGGCGACAATATCAATTTTGCGCCGCCGCCGAAAAGGCCTGCGCGGCATGCAGATGACGGAACGGATCAGCCTTGAGGCAGGCCGACCGGCCAAGACAACCAGCGGCAGCAGCCGGCCATGTTCGCCGGTACGCCGCAGCTAGCTGTCGATCGTGGCGTTGAGGGAATTTTCCTGGATGAATTCGCGGCGCGGCTCGACCACGTCACCCATCAGCTTGGTGAAGATGTCGTCGGCCTCGTCGACTTCCTTGATCTTGACCTGCAGCAGCGAGCGTTCGTTGGTGTCGAGCGTGGTGGTCCAGAGCTGCTCCGGGTTCATCTCGCCGAGGCCTTTGTAGCGTTGCAGCGTCACGCCCTTGCGGGCGGCATCGGTCACGGCCTCGAACAGGCTGACCGGGCCGTGAATGGCAGTCTCGGCGTCCTTGCGGCGCAGGATTCCGCTGCGGGGATAGACTTCTTGCAGTGTCTTCCGGTATTCGTGGAGCTTGCGCGCGTCGGCCGAGCCAAGGAACGCATCGTCGATGAGGGCGACATCCTTGACCCCGCGCACCGTCCGCTCGAACGCGAAGCCCTGGCCTTCCACGAACTTTCCTGTCCAACCGCGTTCGACTTCATCGGCCTGGGCGTCCAATCGTGTCGCCATGTATTCCGCGGCGGCACTGGCCTTTACCGGGTCGCTGTAAATTTCCCTGCCAAACATCCCAGCAATAGCAGCCTGCTCGATGACCTTGCGGTTATAGCGGCTGTGCAGGTTGTTCAGGATGCTGCGGATGACGCGCGCATCTTCCACCAGCGACAGCAGATCCGCCCCGGCGCGTTCCGAGCCGGTCGCCGGCCTGAAAACACATTCGTCGAGGCCCGTGGCGATCAGGTAATCCTCCAGCGCGCGCTCGTCCTTCAGGTACTGCTCGGACTTGCCGCGGTTGACCTTGTAGAGCGGCGGCTGGGCAATATAGAGGTGGCCGCGATCGATCAGTTCGCGCATCTGCCGGTAGAAGAAGGTCAGCAGCAGCGTGCGGATATGGGCGCCGTCGACGTCGGCGTCCGTCATCACGATGATCTTGTGATAGCGCAGCTTGTCGCAGGAGAAATCGTCGCTGATGCCGGTGCCGAGCGCCGTGATCAGCGTGCCGATCTGTTCGCTGGACAGCATCTTGTCGGTGCGGACGCGTTCGACGTTGAGGATCTTGCCGCGCAGCGGCAGCACGGCCTGGAATTCACGGTTGCGGCCCTGCTTGGCGCTGCCGCCTGCCGAGTCGCCCTCGACGATGAACAGTTCGGACTTGGCGGGATCCTTTTCCTGGCAGTCGGCGAGCTTGCCGGGCAGCGACGTCATGCCGAGCGGGCTCTTGCGCGTCAGTTCGCGCGCCTTGCGGGCGGCTTCGCGCGCGGCCGCGGCCTGGATCACCTTGCCGACGATGACCTTGGCCTCGGACGGATGTTCCTCGAACCACGCCGCGAGGGCCTCGTTGAGCACGTTCTCGACGACGGGGCGGACTTCCGAGGAAACCAGCTTGTCTTTGGTCTGCGAGGAGAATTTTGGATCCGGCACCTTGAC
>JAIEPP010000470.1 GCA_019748335.1 Xanthobacteraceae bacterium | reverse complement strand
GGCAGCGTCACGAACACGGTGATGACGCCGTGCTCGGGCAGCGGCACCGCGCCGGAGATTTCGGCGCCGAACGCGCCGCCATAGATCTTCGCGGCTTTCTCCGCGTCCTTGACCGCGATCGCGACGTGATTGAGCCGGCCCAGCATGCTACTCCCTCCACTTAACCGTTTTATCCGACCGTCAGAACGTGCACGAGGCAGATCGGCTTCTTGCCCCAGTGCTCGTTGATGACGGAACGCACTGCGCGGCGCACCGACTCCGCCATCGCATCCGGATCGCGCTTGCGCGCCCGCGGCAGGCTTTCCACCGTCGAGACCACGGCGTCGAACACGATCTCGTCGATGACCTCGCCGGCCGCATTCTTCTCGGGGATGCCGACCAGATCAACCTCGGGATCGTCGGACAGCTCGCCTTTTTCGGTCACGGCGATGGCGACGAAGGCGCAACCGGCAAATCCCATCCGCCGCCGCTCGACCACGGCGCGCGACTTGGAATCCTCCAGGATGTTGCCGTCCTTGTAGAGCCGCCCCGAGGGTATCTGTTCGATGATGCCGGGGTCGCCGGGGCCGAGCTTGACCAGGTCGCCGTTGCGGCAGACCAGCACTTTCGGGACACCTGCGGCGCGCGCCAGCTTGGCGTGCTCGTGCAGATGCAGCGGCTCGCCGTGGACGGGTATCAGCAGCTGCGGCCGCACCCACGAGATCATGTCGCGCAGTTCGTCGCGGCGCGGATGGCCGGAGACGTGGACGAGGTCCGTGCGGTCGGTGATGACCTCGATGCCTTGCGTAACGAGTCCATTGATGATGGCGCCGACCGCCTTTTCGTTGCCCGGAATGGTGCGCGAGGAGAAGATCACGGTGTCGCCCTTGTTCAGGGTGACCTGCGGATGGTCGTCATTGGCGATCCGCGCCAGCGCCGCGCGGGCCTCGCCCTGGCTGCCGGTGCACAGCGCCAGCACCTTGTCCGGCGGAAAATGGCCGTATAGGTCTGCGCCGCGAAAACTCTGTACGCCATCGAGATGGCCGGTCTCGCGCGCCACCTGGACCACGCGCTCCATGGCGCGGCCGACCACGACCACCTCACGATCGGCGGCCTTGGCGGCATCGGCGACGGCTTTCAGGCGAGCGACGTTGGAGGCGAACGTCGTCACGGCAACGCGGCCCTTGGCAGCTTTCACGAGCTTGGTGATGGTAGCGGCAACTTCGGTTTCCGAAGGCGAGCGCCCTTCCCGTACCGCGTTGGTGGAATCGCCGATCAGCGCCAGCACGCCGGCATCGCCGAGCTCGCGCAGGCGCCGCTCGTCGGTCGGCACGCCGATGATCGGCGTCGGATCGATCTTCCAGTCGCCGGTATGCAGCACGGTGCCGACGGAAGTGTGGATCGCCAGCGCATGCGATTCCGGAATTGAATGGGCAACCGGAATGAATTCGACGTTGAAAGGTCCGAGATCGATGCGGCCGCCCGACGGCACCACCGTGACGGGGATTTTCGGCGCATTGCGCTCGGCGGCGCACTTGGCCTCGAACAACGCGGCGCTGAATTTGGTGGCGTAGATCGGGCATCGCAGCTTCGGCCAAAGGTCGATGATGGCCCCGAAGTGGTCCTCATGGGCGTGCGTCAGCACCAGGCCCACCAGGTTCTTGCGCTCTTTTTCGAGAAAGCGGATGTCGGGCATGATCAAGTCGATGCCCGGCAGATGCTCCTCATCGCCGAAGGAGACGCCGAGATCGACCGCCAGCCACGCCCGCTGGTGGCGGTTGCCGAGCCCGTAGATCGACAGGTTCATGCCGATCTCGCCGACGCCGCCGAGCGGCGCAAAGGTCAGTTCATCCGGTCGCGCCATCAGGCCGCTCCCACGGAAGCAGCGTTGCCAAAATAGACCTCGCCCGCCGTGACCGGCATGCGCTGGCCCTCCGCCGTGCGGACGATCAGGCAACCGGTCTCATCGATGGTATCGAATGTGCCCTCGACCGTCACGTTGCCGGTATTGACCGCAACCCGCTCGCCGAGGCCGGCCGCCCGTTCCAGCCACAGTTTCCGGATCTCGGCAAAGCCGCGGCCCTTGTCCCAGATGCCACGGAACTCGACCCACGCATCCGACTGCGCCACAAACAGCTCTTCCGCGCTGATGTGGACGCCAAGCGAGGCCAGCGAGGTCGCCGGCGTCGGCGTGCCCTCGGGAGCTGCCACGATATTGGTCCCGATCCCGGCGACAACGGCGAGGCCATCGTTGACCGCCTCGGCCTCCACCAACAGGCCGCAAAGCTTCTGCCTGCGCACCAGGACGTCATTCGGCCATTTCAGGAGATAATTCAATTGATCCGATCCGGCCAAACGCAGGTTGGCCTCTATGCTGATACGTTGCAGCGCGGTTGCATGCGCCAAACCGAAGGCAAAGCCCATCGTCGCCGCAACGGCGGGGGTAACATCCATCACTTCGAGCACGCTGCTGGCGAGATTGCCGCGCGGCGCGATCCAGGCGCGCTGCCGGCGTCCCCGGCCCGCCGTCTGTTCCGTCGTGACGAACCATGCCGGACCGCGCTCACCCTCGCGGGCGCTCGCCATCGCTTCCGCGTTGGTCGAACCGGCCTTGTCGAAGGCAAAGAGGCGGTATCCCGCCGATGCGGCCCGGGACCCGAGCGCGAAGGCCATTAAAAGAGCGACTTTGCCGCGGCCGTGGCGACGCTGACCAGCGGCCCCGGAAGCACGGCAAAGAAGATGTTGAACAGGCCGGCGACCGCCAGCACGACGCGCAACTCGGTACGCATCGGGTCGAGCGCCGGCAGCGGTTCCTCGAAATACATCACCTTGATGATGGTGAGATAATAGTAACAGCCGACCACGCTGGAGAGCACGCCGACGACAGCCAACGTGAACAGGTTGGCATGGATCGCGGCGACGAACACGTACCATTTGGCGAAGAAGCCCGCGAGCGGCGGAATGCCGGCCAGCGAGAACAGCAGCATCGCAAACAGGAACGCCAGCAGCGGATTGGTACGCGAGAGGCCGGCGAAATCGCTGATCAGCTCGACCGGCTGGCCGTTGCGCTTCATGGTAATGATGACCGCGAACGAACCCAGAGTCATCGCAACATAGATCGCGATGTAGACCAGTACGCCCTGCGCGCCCTCGACGGTGCCGGAAGCCAGACCGACCAGCGCAAATCCCATATGGCCGATCGACGAATAGGCCATCAGGCGCTTGATGTTGGTCTGCCCGATCGCCGCGAACGAGCCCAACACCATCGAGGCGATCGCCACGAACACGATGATCTGCTGCCATTGCGAGGCGATGCCGGGGAACGCGGTCAACGCCACGCGGGTGAATACCGCCATCGCGGCCACCTTCGGCGCCGAGGCAAAGAACGCCGTGACCGGCGTCGGCGCGCCCTCATAGACGTCCGGGGTCCACATGTGGAACGGCACGGCGGAGACCTTGAAGCAGAGGCCCGCCAGCAGGAACACGATGCCGAAGACGATACCGACGCTTCCCGTGGTCGCAGCCGCCGCGATCCCGGCGAAGCTGACGGTGCCGGTGAAGCCGTAGATCAGCGAGGCGCCGTAAAGCAGCATGCCCGAGGACAGCGCGCCCAGCACGAAATACTTCAGGCCGGCTTCGGTCGACTTGGCGTTGTCGCGGTTGCTGGCGGCGACGACATAGAGCGCAAGGCTCATCAGTTCGAGCCCGAGATAGAGCATGATCAGGTCGCCGGCCGAGATCAGCACCATCATGCCGAGCGTCGAGAGCAGCACCAGGATTGCAAATTCGAAAATCCGCCGCGAAGGATCGGACAGGAACTCGGTCGCCAGGATCAGGGTCGCACCCGAGCCGATCAGGGCCAGGATCTTCAGGAAGCGGGCAAAGTCGTCGACGATGAAGCTGCCGCCGAAGGTCGTGAGCTTGCCGGCCGGCAGCATCAGTTCCAGCGCACCGGTCAGGACCAGCAGGCAAACCGCGAGGCCGGTGACTAATCTGGTCGTCCCCTGCCCGCGATAGGCGCCCACCATCAGCAGCACCATCGCGCCGAACGCCAGCACGAGCTCCGGCAGCACCGGCTGCAACTGATATCCTGCACTCGAAAAGCTCATGGCGAGGGCCTTAGTTAATAAGCGCGGCTGCCTTCACGGCAGTCACGGCAGTATTGTAATTGTTGACGAGTTGCTGAACCGAGGCCGCCGACATGTCGAGCACCGGCTTCGGATAGACGCCGAACAGGATGGTGAGGAACACCAGCGGGAACAGCAAAAGGCCCTCGCGGAAAGTCAGATCCTTGATGCTGGCAAGCGACGGCTTCACCAGCGCGCCGAACACCACCTTACGGTAGAGCCAGAGCGCGTAGGCTGCCGACAGGATCACGCCCAGGGTGGCGAAGGTCGCGGTCGGGATCGAGACCTTGAAGGTGCCGATCAAGGTCATGAACTCGCCGACGAAGCCGGATGTGCCGGGCAGTCCGACATTGGCCATGGTGAAGACCATGAACACCAGCGCGTAGAGCGGCATCCGGTTGACCAGGCCGCCATAGGCCGTGATCTCGCGGGTATGCAGGCGGTCGTAGACGATGCCGACGCAAAGGAACAGCGCGCCTGAAACGATGCCGTGCGAGACCATCTGGAACACGCCGCCGGCGACGCCCTGGGTGGTGCCGGCGAAGATGCCCATGGTGACGAAGCCCATATGGGCGACCGACGAATAGGCGATCAGCTTCTTGATGTCTTCCTGCATCAGCGCCACCAGCGAGGTGTAGATGATGGCAATCGCCGACAGCGAGAACATCAGCGGCGCGAAATCATGCGACGCCAGCGGGAACATCGGCAGTGAGAAACGCAGGAAGCCGTAGCCGCCCATTTTCAACATGATCGCGGCCAGCACCACCGAGCCCGCCGTCGGCGCCTCGACGTGGGCGTCCGGCAGCCAGGTGTGTACCGGCCACATCGGCATCTTCACCGCGAACGAGGCAAAGAACGCCAGCCATGCCCAGGTCTGCAGGCTCCGCGGCACCGCCGTGTGCATCAGGGTCGGAATGTCGGTCGTCCCGGCATTCCAGTACAGCGCCATGATGGCGAGCAGCATCAAGACCGAGCCGAGCAGCGTGTAGAGGAAGAACTTGAAGGAGGCGTAGACCCGGCGCGGGCCGCCCCAGACGCCGATGATCAGGAACATCGGGATCAGGCCGCCCTCGAAGAACAGGTAGAACAGCATCAGGTCGAGCGCCGAGAAGGTGCCGATCATCAGCGTTTCCAGCAGCAGGAACGCGATCATGTACTCGCGCACCCGCGTCGTGATCGACTTCCAGCTCGCGACGATGCAGAACGGCATCAAGGCTGTGGTCAGGATCACGAACGGCAGCGAAATGCCGTCGACACCCATGTGATAGGTGATGCCGCTGGCGAGCCAGCTCGCCTTCTCGACGAACTGGAAGTCCGGCTGCGCCGCGTCGTAGCGCCAGACCAGGATCAGCGACACCGCGAAGGTGACGACCGTGGTCCACAGCGCGATCCAGCGCGAATTGCGCCGCGCCGCTTCATCGTCGCCGCGGCTGATGTAAATCACCAGCGCGCCGAGCACCGGCAGGAAGGTGACGACCGAGAGAATGGGCCAGGTTGTCATTACTGGCCTCCCAAGCCGAACATGAACCAGGTGATCAATCCGGCGACCCCGATCAGCATCGCGAAAGCGTAGTGATAGAGGTAGCCGGTCTGGATTTTTACGACATTGCGGGTGACATCGAGCACCCGCGCCGAGACGCCGTCCGGACCGAGGCCGTCGATGATGAAGCCGTCGCCCTTTTTCCAGAGCGTGTAACCGATCCACTTCGCCGGGCGGACGAAGATAAGGTCATAGAGCTCGTCGAAGTACCATTTGTTGAGCAGGAACTGGTACAGCATCGGCTGCTGACGAGCGAGTTCGACCGGCAGGTACGGCCGCTGGATGTAGAAGATGTAAGAAATCACCGCGCCCGCGACCATCATCACGAACGGCGCCGCCGCCACCCACTCGGGAATATGGTGCATTTCCTCGATGATATGCGGGTGCATCTTCAGCGATTCCCGGAAGAACTCTTCCACGCCGTGGCCTGCGAACAATTCCTTGAACGGGTATCCGGCCAGGATCGATCCTGCGGCAAGCACGCCGATCGGGATCAGCATCCATAACGGCGCCTCATGCGCAGCCTCGTAATGCTCCTGGTCGTGCGGCTCGCCGAAGAAGGTCTTGAAGATCAACCTCCAGGAATAGAACGACGTCAGACCTGCCGCCGCCACCGTCAGCGTGAACGCATAGGTGGAGAACGGGTTGTGCGCCACATAGGCGGATTCGATGATTGCGTCCTTGGAGAAATAGCCCGCGAACATCGGGAAACCGGTCAACGCCAACGTGCCGATGCACATGACTGCGAACGTGTACGGAATCTTGCGCCACAGCCCGCCCATGTTGCGGATGTCCTGCTCGTGATGCATCGCGTAGATCACCGAGCCGGAGCCCAAAAACAGCAGCGCCTTGAAGAAGGCGTGCGTGAACAGATGGAACATGCCGACCGAATAGGCCCCTGCCCCCATCGCCACGAACATGTAGCCGAGCTGCGAACAGGTCGAATAGGCGACGATGCGCTTGATGTCGTTCTGCACCAGGCCGATGGTTGCCGCGAAGAAGGCGGTGGTGGCGCCGAAGAACATCACCACGGCCTGCGCGTTCGGTGCGAGCTCAAACAGCGGCGACAGTCGTGCCACCATGAACACGCCGGCAGTCACCATGGTCGCGGCGTGGATCAGCGCCGAGACCGGCGTCGGGCCTTCCATCGCGTCCGGCAACCAGGTGTGCAGCAGGAACTGGGCCGACTTGCCCATCGCGCCCATGAACAGCAACAGGCAGGTCAGCGTCAGCGCATCGGCGTGCCATCCGAAGAAGTCGATGGTCTTGCCTGAGAGCCCCGGGGCGCCGGCAAAAATCGTCTCGAAATCCGTCGAGCCGATCAGCGCGAAGAGCGCGAAGATGCCGAGCGCAAAGCCGAAGTCGCCGACACGATTGACCACGAAAGCCTTGATCGCCGCCGCGTTGGCCGACGGCTTCTGATACCAGAACCCGATCAGGAGATAGCTCGCCAGACCGACGCCTTCCCAGCCGAAGAACATCTGGACCAGATTGTCCGAGGTCACCAGCATCAGCATCGCGAAGGTGAACAGGCTGAGATAGCCGAAAAAACGCGGCCGGTTCGGATCCTCGTCCATATAACCGATGGAATAGAGGTGAACCAGCGCGGAGACGGTGTTGACCACCACCAGCATTACGGCGGTCAGGGTGTCGACCCGCAGCGCCCAGGAAATCTGCAGATCGCCGGAATTGATCCAGGGAAACAACGCGATCCGCGCGTCCTGATGCATGAAGCCGACATTGACCAGCGTCACCCAGGACAGCGCCGCCGAGATCATCAGCAGGCAGGTCGTGATCAGTTCGGCCGCCCGTGAACCCTGCGCCGGCGGCTCCGAAACATGATGGTCATCGTGGCCGTGGTCATCGTGCGCGTGATCGTCATGGGCTGCCGAGGCATGTGCGTCAGCCCCATGGCCATGTCCGTCGTCGTGATGCTCGACCTCGTCGCCGCTCGGATTGCGCGCATGCGCCCCGAAGATGGCGATCAGGCCGGCCAGGATCGCTCCCAGCAGCGGCAGAAAGACAATTGCCTGAACCATAATTGCCCTTAGCCCTTCATCAGATTGACGTCTTCAACCGCGATCGAACCGCGGTTGCGGAAATAGACCACCAGCACGGCAAGACCGATCGCCGCTTCCGCGGCAGCCACCGTCAGCACCAGAAGCGCGAACACCTGGCCGACGATGTCGCCGAGGAAGGTCGAGAACGCCACCAGGTTGATGTTGACCGCGAGCAGGATCAGCTCGATCGACATCAGGATGACGATGATGTTCTTGCGGTTGAGGAAGATGCCGAGGATGCCAAGCGTGAACAGGATGGCGCCGACCGCGAGATAGTGTCCAAGACCGATCGTCATTGCACCCACTCCGCCGCGTCCGCGTCCTGCAGCCCCTGCCCCGACGCCACGTTGGTGCGCAGCGCCATCGCGAGCTCCGGCGTCCGCGCGTTCTGCACGTTGATGTCCTGGCGCTTGACGCTGGCCTTGTGGCGCAGCGTCAGCACGATGGCGCCGATCATCGCGACCAAGAGCACCATGCCCGAAAGCTGGAAGTAGTGGATGTACTTGGTGTACAGCACCAGCCCGAGCGCCTCGGTGTTGCTGACATTGGCCGGGATCGCCGACGTGATGTTCCTGGTCACCGACGGATTGATCACCCAGCCGCCGACCACCAGCAGCAGCTCAAACACGAAGATGCCGCCGATCACGAGCCCGACCGGGAGGTATTGCATGAAGCCTTCACGCAGCTCGACGAAATCGACGTCGAGCATCATGATCACGAACAGGAACAGCACCGCGACCGCGCCGACATAGACCACGATCAGCATCATGCCGAGGAATTCGGCGCCCATCAGGATGAACAGGCCGGAGGCGTTGACGAAGGCCAGGATCAGGTACAGCACCGAGTGCACGGGATTGCGCGAGACAATCACCATCGCCGCCGACGCCACGCAGGTGCCGGCAAACAGATAGAAGAACAGCGCGGAAACGATCATGCCCTCACCTCAGCGGTACGGGGAGTCGAGTTCGATTGATTTTGCAATCTCGCGCTCCCATCGGTCGCCGTTGGCGAGCAGTTTCGCCTTGTCATAATAGAGTTCCTCGCGGGTCTCGGTCGCGAATTCGAAATTCGGTCCCTCGACGATGGCATCGACCGGACAGGCCTCCTGGCACAGGCCGCAATAGATGCATTTCACCATGTCGATGTCGTAACGCACGGTACGGCGGGTGCCGTCATTGCGGCGCGGGCCGGCCTCGATCGTGATCGCCT
>JAIEPP010000556.1 GCA_019748335.1 Xanthobacteraceae bacterium | reverse complement strand
CTGACGCTGGAGAACGATTTTTTAGAAGGCGCGCTCACCAAGGCGGGATTGCTGAGCGCAAAGCGATGATCGACCGTGACCACGACCTGTCGATCACCAAGCAGGCAGAGGTTTTGAAGATCAGCCGGGGCAGCGTTTATTATGTGCCGCGCCCGGTGTCGCCAGCCGACCTCGATATCATGCAGCAGCTCGATCGGCTGCACCTGGAGTACCCCTTCGCAGGTTCGCGTATGCTGCGCGGCCTGCTGGCTTTGCGGGGGTGCAAGGTCGGACGCCGTCATGTCAAGACGCTGATGCGGCGGATGGGGATGGAGGCGCTCTATCGCCGTCCACGCACCACCAAGCCCGAGCCCGGTCACAAGATCTACCCGTACCTGCTGCGCGACCTGGAGATTACGCGACCGAACCAGGTCTGGGCCATGGACATCACCTATATCCCGATGGCCCATGGCTTCGTCTATCTCGCCGCGGTGCTGGACTGGGCGACCCGTCGTGTTCTGTCCTGGCGGCTGTCGATCACGATGGAGGCGGCCTTCTGCGTCGAGACATTGGAGGATGCTCTCGCGCGTCACGGCAAGCCGGACATCTTCAACACCGACCAGGGCTCGCAGTTCACCGGTGCGGCCTTCACCGGCGTATTGGCCGACAACGGCATCGCCATCAGCATGGACGGCAAAGGGGCCTGGCGAGACAACGTCTTCGTTGAGAGGCTGTGGAAAAGCATCAAATACGAGGAGGTCTATCTGCGAGCCTACGAAACCGTCGGCGAGGCGCGAAGCTCGATTGGTCGCTATCTCGACTTCTACAACGGGCGACGGCCGCATTCGAGCCTTGACGACCGCACCCCGGATCAAGCCTACTTCGATCTTCCTCCGCTCCGCGCGGCGGCCTAACCCCGGCAGAGGCTCCACTTATCGGCGCGGAAAATCTGTTCAGACAACCGGGACCAGCTCTAACCTCGACCAAATCAAGCAGGTTTACTTGCCTGGCAAGGTTAGAGCGGTTGTCGATGAACAACTGAAAAAGGCTGCGATGTAAATTTCGAAGCTATGTGGGGCGGCTAAGTGCCGCCCCTTGATGACGCGCATGGTCTGGAAGAGAGCTGGCGGGAGCTCCGGCCTTCTCATATGGCCCGATCCTTTGCGTTGAATGCAATCGGCCCTGCGGTGATCATAAAGCATGTGCTCCCGCTATTGCCGCGCCAGGGCAAGTCAGTATTCGCGACCTTGTCGGCTAAGCTGGGTAGCATCGGCGAGAACAGGCTTGGTGGCAGGTATAGCTACCGCGCCTCGAAGGCTGCGCTGAACCAGTTGGTCCGAACTGCTGCGATTGAGCTCGGGCGTCGCCATCCCGATTCGATCTGCGTCGCGCTTCATCCGGGGATGGTGGACACCGACCTGACGTCCCTCTTCAACAAGGCCGGCCTTGAGGTGCAATCGCCGGATGCTGCCGCCGGCCGGCTTCTGGCGGCGGTCATTGATCGTCTGAGCCCCGCTCCGGCGGCTTTCTGGATCACCGCGGAGAGCGCGTTCCATGGTGACTGCAGGAGTGGCAACGCCTTGGCGTTGATAATCTGCTGTCGCGAATGATCCAACGTCAGTCCTGGCGCGTATCAGCTTGTGCGACATGACCGCAGAGCGGCGGCGTCCGTCGCCGAGCTGCCTATTTAACGTCGCAAGCCAACATGAGAGATGCATGACTTTCCAGCAAACTGAAACCCTGCGTGCCGGACCTGACGAGCGCGGCCACTTCGGTCCGTTCGGCGGCCGCTTTGTGCCGGAAACTCTGATGCCCTTGATTCTGGAACTGGAGTTTGCCTACGCCGAGGCGCGCAAGGATCCCGCATTTCAGCAAGAAATGGAAAGCTATCTTACCAATTACATTGGCCGTCCCAGCCCGTTGTATTTTGCGGAGCGCATGACCGAACATCTCAAGGGCGCCAAAATCTACTTCAAGCGTGATGAGCTCAATCACACTGGCGCGCACAAAGTGAACAATGTGCTTGGCCAGATCATGATTGCGCGGCGAATGGGCAAGAAGCGGATCATCGCTGAAACCGGCGCCGGCATGCACGGCGTCGCCACCGCCACACTCTGCGCCCGTTTTGGACTCGAATGTATCGTCTACATGGGCGCGGTCGATGTGGAGCGGCAGGAAGCTAACGTTCTTCGTATGAAGATGCTTGGCGCCGACGTTCGAGCGGTTGATTCCGGCTCCCGGACGCTCAAGGACGCGATGAACGAGGCCCTGCGTGACTGGGTCACGAATGTGGATAATACCTTCTATTGCATCGGTACGGTAGCCGGCCCTCATCCGTACCCGGTGATGGTCCGTGATTTCCAATGCATTATCGGCAGGGAAACGCGAGATCAGATGATGCAGGCGGAGGGACGGCTGCCGAATTCGCTGATTGCATGTATTGGCGGTGGTTCCAACGCGATAGGCTTATTCCATCCGTTTCTCGATGAAACACAAGTCTTGATGTATGGCGTTGAGGCGGCGGGTCACGGGTTGAACAGCGGGTTGCACGCCGCTTCGCTGGCTGAGGGTCGCCCCGGGATCCTCCATGGCAACCGTACTTACCTCCTGATGGATGGTGATGGACAGATCGAGGATGTGCACTCGATCTCGGCAGGGCTCGATTATCCGGGCGTAGGTCCCGAGCACGCATGGCTCAATTCGGTAGGCCGGGTGAAATATATTTCCGCCACAGACGAGGAAGCCATTTGCGCGTTGCAACTCTGCGCCAGGCTGGAGGGCATCATCCCTGCGCTGGAGCCCGCGCACGCAATCGCCAAGGCAATCGAGCTTGCTTCGAAAATGCCCCGGGATCATCTGATGGTAATCAACATGTGCGGTCGGGGCGACAAGGACCTGGCGAATATCGCCAGCTATCTCGCGGGGAGCAAGCGATGATCGGGGGCGTCGGTCGTTTCAGGCGCGGGCAATCCGGTATTTGATGTACGAGCGGGAGGGCATCTTGAATTCGAACGAGGGGGTCAGATCGCATGCGTCGAGCGTACCCTCGGCCGCGGCCTGGCTGGGAGGCCTCGGCATTATCGCCTTCGCTGGCCTTTTGCTTGCGACACCATTCGCAATCGATGGTTTGAAAGCGCAGCTGTCATTCGCGCTGATGGCATATGGCGCAATAACTCTGTCGTTCCTGGGTGGCACTCACTGGGGCCTTGCGATCGGTGAGGTTCCCAAAAACCATAACACCCTGTGGCCTCGGATTGCCCTGAGTATCCTGCCTTCGCTCGTTGCCTGGGTGGCGCTGTTGACGTCGTCCAGCATTGGATTCCTGGTCCTCGCTGCAGCATTCGTCGCGATGCTGGTGGTGGACATCCGGGCCTCACGCATGCACGAAGCCCCGGCTTGGTATCCGAAGCTCAGGTGGCCGCTGTCATGCGGCGCAGTCGCGGCGTTTCTTCTGGGAACGTTTTCGTGATGCAGCCCGTCGCAACGGCCCACCGGTGATCCGGCGCCGGCTTGAATTCGTAAAATAGTTCAAGATACGACGAGAACAATCATGAGAACGCGTACACGAGACTTTCCCGGTGCCGATCGCGAGACCAACGAACGACTTACGCTGGAAGTTGCCCGCGATGAGGAAGCCATCATCAACGAGATCCTGGAACTTCGTCGGACAAATCCGATAAGCCTGGAGGCGATTGGCTTTCTGCTTGGAGCAGACCCGAGTCAGGTTTCACGCTACTTGAACGGTACTTCGAGCGTCACTCTCACCAACTACCTTCGAATAGCGCGAGCGCTTGGTTATCGCTGCCGAATTGTGCTCGAATTGGCCGATATTGGCCCGCGTAACACACCCCCGTTAGACCTGAAAATTGCTTCCCACAAGGTCATCAACGCGCGTCGCTCCCCGACATCGTGAGCAGCACACGGCCAAGGTTTCCGCACCTCGCGAATTTTGTTCAGTTCCTGTGATCCAATTTTGGCTCGGTCTCGTATCAATTTTTACCGGGACTGCAGCGTCGCCGCTGCGCCCCCACCCCGGTCAAAAGTCCCCGGTCGATAAGCCCCCTCGACCGGGGTACTTTGCTTGAAGAGCAGGACTTTTCCACGAGTTACCGCGACCCGATGCGTGAGACCGGCGTGCCGAATGATAAGGAAACGCGAGCTTGAATATACAAATCCGTGACTTTTCGCAGCAATCCAGTGGCCTGCCTTCTCGTGAAGAGGCCGAAGCTGCATTCCGGACCATTATCCGCTGGGCCGGCGAAAACCCCGATCGCCCCGGATTAATCGAAACGCCAGCCAGGGCCGCCCAGGACCCGCTGGCGATCCTGGATAAGACTTTCGACGAAACCGGCGGCTATGAGGAAATGGTCATCCTCCGTGGAATAGCCTTCGAAAGCCATTGCGAGCACCATCTCGCCCCGATCGTCGGTCAGGCGTGGGTCGCCTATGTTCCCAACGGTCGGGTCGTAGGACTCTCCAAGCTGGCTCGCGTCGTCGACGCCTATGCCAAGCGGCTGCAGATCCAGGAGCGGATGACTTCGGAGATAGCTTCTGCGGTCCAGGAAGTCCTGCAGCCACAGGGCGTTGGCGTGGTGATTAGGGCTGTTCATCACTGTATGTCGAGTCGGGGTGTTCACAAGGTTGGAGCGGAAATGGTGACAAGCTGCATGCTTGGCTGCTTTCGCGTCAACGCCGCAACCCGCCAAGAATTCCTGGCTATGACCAAACAATGACACATGTTTGATTGTAGGCGGCTCGCAAGAGCGTGCAAACTGGGCCATCAGGCTCGCCAACCTCGGTAACAATCTACTTGCGCGACTGATATTCGACATTTGCATTCGCCGTCCGGTTCGCCGAACTGCCATACGGAGCCAAGCTGGCGCGGAGCAGGCCTGAGGACATTATGGTCGCCAAAGAAATTCTGCAGGGTGACCCGCGACCGAAGGCGTCGGAATTTGTCGAATCCATTTCAAAGATCGCAAATGACCGAGACGAGGCGGCGTTCGATGTCCTGTTCCGATATTTTGCGCCTCGGATCAAATCTTATTGTCTGAGGTTGGGCGCCGATCCTTCTGGCGCAGAGGAAATCACGCAAGAGGCGATGGTTTCGATCTGGCGCAATGCAGCACAATTCGATCCGTCGAAGGCATCGCCGTCCACCTGGATTTTCACGATCGCGAGAAATCTGACTATCGATCGTTTTCGTAAGACGCGCCGACCTCAATTCGATCCAAATGACCCGGCGCTGGTCCCTGACGACCAACCGCCGCCCGATCGTTTAGTTGAGCAAACTGAGAAGCAAGAGAACGTTCGGGAGATAATGGATACGCTTTCTTCGAATGAAAGAAATGTCCTGATGCTTTCCTTTTATGAAGACCTTTCGCACTTCGAGATTTCCCGGCGGCTTACCATTCCCGTTGGAACCGTAAAATCCCGGATACGATTGGCGTTCACCAAGATACGTTCCAGGTTGGATGCGCAAGATGGAGCAAACAGGTGACGATAAAATTTCATATTAGCAATGATATCCTGCTGAGCTATTCGGCGGGTACGCTGGATGAAGCGTCAAGCTTGCTTGTTGCTACCCACCTTGCTCTTTGTCCGCATTGTCGTGCACGCAACAGCTCGGCCGACGCTCTGGGGGGCTATCTGCTCGATTTTCTTGAGCCAACGCCGGTATCGCCGACAATGATGGACTCTGTACTATCTCAGGTCAGAAACGCAGCAAGGTCTCCCGAGCCAAAGGAGCCGTCTCGTACTTTTTCGAATGCAATCATTCCAGATCCCCTCCGAAGTTACCTTGGCGGGGATCTGAGCGACTTACATTGGAAAAGGCTCGCACCTCGTGTCCAGCAGATTTCGATCGATACGCTCGACAAACGTTCACAAGCACGGCTGTTGCGTTTCCAAAGTGGCTTGAAGGTCCCGTCTCACGGTCACAACGGGCGCGAGCTCACGCTTATCCTGACGGGAAGCCTGTGCGATCGCGATACCGTTCTGTATCGCGGCGACATCGCAGAAACCGACGAACGTACCGAGCATCAGCCATTTGCTGGTCCGGGTGAAGATTGCATCTGCCTCGCAGTGACCGATGCTCCGCTGCGGTTCAAGAGTATGTTTGCACGTTTGTTGCAGCCGCTCTTCGGAATTTAGGTAACCCCGCGAACAGAAGCCAAGAGATCGATATGATCCGCTATACGATTGCCTATGCCGTGACGGCGGTCGTCTTTCTTGGCGTGGACTACATCTGGCTTAGTCGTGCCATGGGTTTCTACAGGAGTTCACTGGGGGATTTGCTGGCAGAGAAGCCGAATCTTCGTAAGCGCTCAGCTGATCCCCTCGTGCGGAGAGTGACGAAGGTGTGCGATTCTCGCCTCGGATCGACGAGGTGTTGCTATGGGTGTAGACGGCAAAATGGACGTCCAATTGGACGTCTCGAAGGCGGGCCGGGTCAGTCGGCTTGAGGTGCTTGAGGGGCCGACCGGGCGTCGCAATCGTTCGGCGGCGGAAAAGGCGAGGATAGCCGCGGAGAGCCTGGTGCCTGGGGCGGAGGTGGCGACGGTCGCTCGGAAGCATGGCGTGACGCGGTGGCAGGTTTACGATTGGCGGCGCCGCTTGCAGCGAGGAGAGTTGTCGCTACCTGATAGCCTGGCGGCGATGTTTGCGCCGCTGGTTGTGGATGAGGTGCCGAAGACACGGGCGTCATTACAGCCTGCGTTGGCGAAGCTGGAGATCATGGTGGGCGACGTCGTGATCCGGACGGAAGTCGATGTCGACGATCTGGCCGGTGTGGTCCTTGCGATGCGTGCCTCACGATGATTACACCGGGTGCCGATCTGCAAGTGTACATCGCGACACGCCCGGTGGACTTCCGTAAAGGTCATGATGGACTTGCGGCATTGGTGCAGCCGATGTTCGGGCTTGATCCATTCAGTGGGGCAGCCTTTGTGTTCCGCGCGAAACGGGCTGACCGTGTGAAGATTTTGGTCTGGGACCGAACGGGACTGGTGCTGGTGCACAAGCGGCTGGAGGGTTGCAAGTTCGTGTGGCCACAGGTGCGCGATGGCGTGATGCGGATATCGCCTGCGATGTTCGCGGCCTTGTTCGAGGGTTTGGATTGGCGCCTTGTTCGTCCTGAAGGCAGCCGTCGGCCGCAGCTTGCGGGATAGAATTATTATCACTGCGGCACAGTGACTCAGGCTCTGCGCGACGCATAGCGCAGAGGCAAGCTACGTGCTTGAAATGCACATGGATATCGCTGTCCTCCGCGATGAGAACGAACGCCTGAAGGGGCAATTGGCGCAGACGCAGGCGGCGCTTGCCGACTCGGAGGAGGCTCGTCGGCGGCTGGAGAGCATCCTCGTCGACATGCGCCGGGAGAAGTTCGGAGCGAAATCCGAGAAGTTACAGCCTGATCAATATCATTTGCCACTGGAAGACGTGGAGGTCGCCCAGGGTGTGCTCGATGCCGCCCAGGAGAAAGCGGCGGCGATCATCAAAGGCAAGTCCGACGTTGCGGCTCGTCCGCCCAATCGCAATCGCGGTCAGCTGCCGGCTCATTTGCCGAGGGTTGAACGGATTATCGAGCCGACGAGCACGCTGTGCCCGTGCGGCTGCGGCGAGATGACGAAGATTGGTGAGGACGTGAGCGAGCGGCTGGACGCGATCCCGGCGCAATTGCGCGTGTTGGTGACGCGTCGTCCGAAATACGCCTGCCGCCGCTGTTCGGAGGCCGTGACGCAGGCGCATGCGCCCGAGCATGTGGTGCCCGGTGGCCTGCCGACCGAGGCGTTGATCGCTCAGATCATCGTCTCGAAGTTCGGCGATCACCTGCCATTCTACCGGCAATCCGAGATCTACGCCCGCCAGGGCCTTCAACTGGATCGCGCGACACTGGGTAATTGGACAGGCCGAGCCTGCTTCCATTTGAAACCAATTGCCGACCACATGTTCGCGCATTTGTCAGCAGCGGATCGTCTCTTCATGGACGAAACCACGGCGCCGGTTCTCGATCCGGGGCGCGGGCAAACAAAGAAGGGATTCTTTTGGGCGATTGCTGCCGATGATCGCGGATATGGCGGCACTGGTCCGCCGGTCGTCCTGTTCCGATACGCGCCGGGGCGAAGCGGCGAATATGCCGAACGATTCCTGGAGGGATTCCGCGGGCGATTCCTTCAGTGCGACGGCTATGACGGGTATAATCGGCTGACGCGTATCGAACGACCGCAAGGATCATGGGTGTTGGTGCATTGCTGGAGCCACTTGCGTCGCCGCTTCGTAAAGCTCGTGCGCAATACCAAATCCCCGATCGCCGAAGCTGCTGTCCGGCAGATCGCCACGCTCTATGCCGTGGAGGCGACGGTGCGTGGCACATCACCTCAAGTGAGGCTGGCCGCGCGACAGAAGCATTCCGCGCCGATCATCGACGCACTGAAACCGTGGTTTGAAAAGCAGCTCTCGATGATCTCCTCAAGCTCCAGGCTGGCCGAAGACATCCGTTATGGCCTCGCTCATTGGGTGGGGCTCACACGCTTCCTCGATGATGGTCGCCTCGAACTCGACACCAACCCGGTCGAAAACGCCATCAGACCGATCTGCCTGACCAGAAAAAATGTGCTGTTTGCCGGCCACGAAATCGGCGCGGAAAACTGGGCACAGCTCTCATCCATCGTCGCCACATGCAGGCTGAATGACGTCAATCCCGTAGCCTACCTCGCCGAAACCCTAACAGCCATCATCAATGGCCACCCCCAAAGCAAGATCGACGACCTTATGCCGTGGCGATTCCGAAAAACGTCAAGCCCGATTCTCTAGGGGATTGGCGAAGCGCTTACAAACGATATGAAGGTCGCACCGGCACGAGCCGACATGGCGGCAAACAATGCGGCAACTTCCGAAGTAACCTGGACGC
>JAIEPP010000702.1 GCA_019748335.1 Xanthobacteraceae bacterium | reverse complement strand
GGCACAGCAGATAGGCGGCTTCCTTGTTCTTGCTGGCGGCCGCGATGCCGATGCCGTCGCCATAGGTCGCGGAATATTGCCCCTTCGGTCCGGCAGGCACCACGGTGTAGCCGACCTTGCCGACGATGCGCGAGGCGGCCGGGTCTTCCAGCGGCGGCGCCCAGCCGACGCCGTCGATCCACATCGCCGAACGCCCTTGCGTGAACGATGCCATCGACTCCATCCAGTTGAAGCCGGCAACGCCGGGAGGCGCCACCTTGGTCAGCAGGGTCTGGTACAACTTGGTGGCCGCGATGGCCTCGGGCCCGTCGGTCAGGATGCCGCCCTTGGAGTCCAGAAACTCGCCGCCATAGTTGAGGAAGAAGTTGGTCCACAGCGTCATGTTGGCGTTGCGCAGGCCGCGTCCGACGAAACCGAAGGTGCCGTCCTTGGCGTCGGTCAGCTTCTCGGCGGCCGCGACCATCTCGTCCAGCGTCTTCGGCACTGCGACGCCCTTCTTCTGGAACAGCTCCTTGTTGTAATAGAGAATGAAGTAATCGACCGACCACGGCAGCGACAGCATCTGCCCCTTGTCGTTCTTGGCATATTGCAGACCGGCGGCCGAGAAATCGCTTTCGACCAGGTCGGGCGCGGTGAGGTTCGGGTCCTTCATGTAGCCGGAGATATCGGCGAGCCAGCCGGCCTTTTCGAACTGCCGCTTCTGCACGTGATAGCTGAGATGGACGACGTCAAAGCTCGGCTTGCCGGAGGCGAGTTCGATCACGGCCTTCTGGCGCTGCTGCTGCTCGGGGATCTGTTCCGACTCGACCTGGATGCCGGTGAGTTCGGTGAATTCCTTGATGTTCTTTTGCAGGTTGTCCCCGCGCGGCCCCTTGGCGAGGATCACCTCGAGTTTGGTGCCGGCGTATTTCTTCCACTGCACGTCCGCGCGCGCCGGAAAGCCGGTGAGGCCGAGTGCGCCCGCGGCTGCCGTACCGGCCAGAACCGTACGGCGCGAAATCAAATGCTTGCTCATTGTTGTTTCTCTCCCTGGGGTCGGCTTATTTTGTGCGGATACTAACGTTCGCGCGCCGCCTGCATAGCCCTATTGTGCGGTATTCCCGTGCAGGCGTTGCGTCCGGATGCCGCGAATTCGATCAGCCCGGCGGGTTGAAATCGAATTCATATAATGTACGATGAGTACAGTTAAAAACTGTCTGCGATCTCCTCGGAGAACCGGCGATATGACGGCTGGCGGCGACTATCACACCTTCGAGGCCGGCGACGTCGCACTGCAGTCGGGTGTCGTATTCCCTTCGCTGCGTCTTGCCTACCAAACCTACGGCAAGCTGAATGCGGCCAGGGATAATGTGATCCTCTATCCGACGTCGTTCAGCGCACAGCATTATGACACGGAGTGGCTGATCCAGCCCGGCGGCATCCTCGATCCCACCAGCTACTTCATCGTCATTCCGAACCTGTTCGGCAATGGCCTGTCATCGTCGCCCTCCAATTCCGCGGAGACGCTTGGCGGCGCGCCATTCCCCGACATCAGCTATCACGACGCGATCGCGCTCCAACGCCGTCTGCTGGCCGAGCAATTCGGAATTTCGAGGATCGCATTGGTCTATGGCTGGTCGATGGGCGGCATGCAGGCCTATCACTGGGCGGCGTGTTACCCCGATATGGTGGAACGCGCTGCGGTCGTCTGCGGCAGCGCCAGATGCTCGCCATATAATCATGTGTTCCTCGAGGGTGTGAAGGCGGCGCTGACCGCAGACCCCGCGTTTCGGCACGGCTGCTTCGTCGAAAAGCCGGTCGCGGGCCTGCGCGCCATGGGCCGCGTCTATGCGGGATGGGCATGTCGCACGCCTTCTACCGGGATGAGGTGTGGCGCGAGGCCGGTTTCAGTTCGCTGGAAGACTATCTGGTACGCACGTGGGACGGCGCCTTCGCACGGCGTGACGCCAACGACCTGCTGGCCCAGATCGGCATCTGGCAACGCGGCGATATCTGCCAATGTCCGGAATTCGGCGGCGATATGGACCGCGCGCTCGCCGCGATCAAGGCGCGGGTTCTGCTGATGCCGGGCCAGACGGATCGCTATTTCGATGTCCGCGACAACGAGGGCGAACTCGGCCGGCTCGTCAACGCCAGATCGGCCGTGCTGCATCCCATTCCGTCGATCCACGGCCACCGGGCCGGAAATCCGATCTTGATCCCCGCGGATCGTGCCTTCATCCATGCCGAGATATCGGCGCTGCTGCAAAGTTGAATCATCACACGAGGCGATGGCGACCATGAGCAATGCGATCACTGCCACAGGCGAGAAGCTGCTGACCCCGGCCATGCTCCGCGAATTGTCTGCGCGATCGGACCTGCAAGGTCTGGTTCGCGCAGGTAGCCATTATGGTGTGATCGCGGTCATGGGTTTTCTGATCTGGCTGGTTTCCTCGCGATACGGCTTGGCCTGGGCGTTGCCGCTGATCGTGGTGCAAAGCTATTTCGTCGGCTTCCTGTTCATGATCGTGCACGAGACCGCGCACAAGACCGCATTCCAGAGCCGCGCGCTCAATCTCGCGGTCGGTCATCTCTCGTCGTTCGCGATCGGCCTGCCGTACGAATATTATTGCCTGTTTCACTGGGACCATCATCGCTACACGCAGGATCCGGCCCGGGATCCGGAATTGCTGGTCGGCTCGATTCCCTCGTCCGACACGCAACTTGCAATCGCCTATAGCGGTCTGCGACAGGTCGCCTTCCGGGTGCGGCTGATGCTGCGTCACGCGCTGACCGGCAACGCCACCGCGCCCTGGATACCCCAGGCCAAGCGCCACATCGTCGTCAAGGAAGCGCGGCTTTATCTCGCGTTCTATGTCGTGCTGCTGCTCGCCTCGCTCGCGCTGCAGACGACGCTGCTGCTCTGGGTCTGGGTCGTTCCCGTGATCGTCGGGCAATTGTTTCTGCGGCCCTATCTCTATGCCGAACACACCGGCTGCGAACGGACCCGCAGCGCCTTCCAGAACACCCGCACCACCTATACCGGCATGTTCGTGAAATGGTTCGCATGGAACATGCCCTATCACGTCGAGCATCACGCCTATCCCTCGATCCCATTCCATGCGCTGCCGAAGCTGAACGAAATCGTCGCCGATCAGATCGTCTATCGGGGTCCGGGCTACATCGCGGTGACGCGGGAGACGTGGGCCTGGTTCCGTCGCGCCCGGCAGAGCGGAGGCATCAGCGTTCCCTGATCATCAGCAGGGTATCGATGAGGTTGCGGACATAGGCCGACGAGATCGGCTTGATGCCGAAGATGTAGCGGTAGAACAGGCTGCCATAAACAGCATCGAACAGGTCTTCCGGCGCGCCTGACGCGCCGATGCTTCCGTCCTTTTGCCCTGCCGCGATGATCTCGACCGTGGCGGTCCGGCGGAAATCGAGATAGCGCTCGTAGAAAATCTCCGCGGATCCGGTCTTGGAGATGCATTCCGAAATCACGGCAAGCTGCACCTTGCCGAACTCGCCGAGCAGCGCTTCGGCATAGGCGGTGGCGTGGCGCTTCAGGCGGGCGGCCGGCTTGCCGGTGCCCGACAGCGGCAGCATCAGCGACGCCTGGTTCAGGAAGGCGTCGATCAGCAGCGCTTCCCGTGACGGCCACCATTTGTAGATCGTCATCTTCGAGACGTCGGAGTGCTTTGCGATGGCGTCGATGGTGGTGGCAGCGAGACCCGTCGTCGCCATCAGGATGTAGGCGCTCTCGAGAATGGCATTGGTGGTTTCGACAGAGCGGGGACGGCCACGGCGCGCCGCCGCCGCATCACCGTCCCGTTCGGTCTTTCCCTTCGCCATGGCTGGCTTTCTCGACCGGCGCAGCGCTGGTCGCGCATCCGGCTATTTAACGAACGCCAGCAGAGTGCCGTTGCCCGCCGCCGGCGGCACGACGATGCCGCCCGCGCTGTGTACGCCGGTCGCGCCCAGCGCCTTCTCCGCCGCGGCAAGATCGGCCGCGATCACGAGCCCGGCGCCACCGCGTTCGGGCAGACCGGCCAGCGACACCCCGGGATAGCGCTTGCCGAGTTGATCCCTGGTCAGAAACACGAAGTCGGCGCGGTCGCCGCCCGAGGGTACCGCGACGGCGCCGTCGGCTTCGTTCCGCACGTCGCGGTCGATCATTTTTGACAGGTGCGCAGCGTCCTTGGCCGGCTCCGGCGATACGATCACCACCTGCTTCAGGCGTTTGGCGCCGTTGGCGTGCTGCATCAGTTCGGGAATCCACACCGTCTCGCGGGTCTTGTGCTGGCAGGCAAAGATGCGCACGCCGCCCGGCGCTTCCGCCGTCGGCCACTGGAAGGTGCGGAATTTGGCCGCGGAGATCGTGCCATTGGGCAGCGTCACCGGCCGCTCGAAATCGGTCGGGCCCACTGGCGGATAGCCGCGGGCGCGAATTTCTTCAGCGCCTTCGGCCGAATCCACCGCCGTGAAGGCGACGCGCTCGATGCCTTCGCCGCTTCTTTCAAGAAAGGCACGTGCCGGAGCATTATGTTCTGTCGGCGTCAGCACGCCGAGCAATTCCATATAGTCGGGGTCGAACATGATGGTGTAGTTGCCCGATCCCATATGGGCGCTGTGGGTGCCGCGCGGCGATACCGTAAAACCCAGCCGCTTGTAGTTGGCGGCGGCCTGGTCGAGGTCTTTCACCATGACGACGGCGTGATCGATACCGATGACGTTTTTGAGTGCCACTCTGTTATTTCCTCAAGTCGAATTAGCTGATTAAACTAAGCAGAACGATCAGGCGCCCGCAAGAAAGGATCACGATGAATACGACCAACGTCCGCTGGCCCAGTTCGCTATGGGCCGCCGTGACGCCGTCCGGGCCTGAACTTCCCGAACTGATCGGCACGCAGCAGGCCGACGTCATCGTGATCGGCGCCGGCTTTACCGGCCTCTCCACCGCGCTGCATTTGCGCGAGGCGGGTGTCGATGTCGCGGTCGTCGAAGCGGCCGAGCCCGGGTGGGGCGCCTCGGGACGCAATAACGGCCAGGTGATCCCGACGCTGTCGCGGCCGGATCCGGAGGATATCATCGCCAAACATGGCGCGGTCGGCGAACGCTTCGTCGCGATGCTGCGCGACAGCGCCTCTGTCCTGTTCGACGTCGTGCAGAAGTACAAGATCGAAGCCGAGCACGAGCAGTCCGGCTGGGTTCAGCCGGTGCATTCGCCGGGCCGGATCAGGATCGCCGAGAGGCGCGTCAAGCAGTGGTCGAAATTCGGCGCGCCGGTCGAACTGCTGTCGCGCCAGCAGGTCGGCGACATGACGGGTTCGGATGCGTGGTATGGCGGCTTCTGGAACAAGACCGGTGGCCATGTCAATCCGCTGGCGCTGGCCCGTGGGCTGGCGCGTGCCGCGCTCGGCCTTGGCGCACGTATTTATGCGCGCTCGCCCGCGATCAGCTTCGAACGACGCAACGACAAATGGATCGTGAAGACGGCAAAGGGCGAGATATCGGGCCGCGCGCTGGTGATGGCAACCAACGCCTACAGCGGCGAGTTCTCCAGATCGCTGGTGCCGGAAATCGCCACCGAAGTGATGCCGGTATTGTCCTGGCAGATGTCGACGCAACCGCTGTCGGACAACGTCCGCAAGACCATCATTCTCGGTAGGCAGGCGGTGTCGGACACGCATGGCGAACTCTATTTCGCGCGCTACGATGCTCGAAACCGGCTGATCACTGGTGGCGCCGTGCTCGGTCCCGGTAGCAAGGTAGAGCGGATCAAGGCGCGGGTGACCGAGCGGCTGCAACGGCTGTGGCCGCAGATCGGCGACGTTTCCTTTGACTACGTCTGGAATGGCTATGTCGGCATGACGGCGGATTTCTTGCCGCGCATCCACCGGCTGGGACCAAACGCCTATGGCTGGACCGGCTGCAATGGCCGCGCGGTCGCGCTGACGATTCCGCTCGGCCGCGAACTGGCGAAAGCCGTGCAGGGCGTGCCGGAAAGCGAACTGGCGCTGCCGTTCACGGAGCCGGTGACGTATGTGGCGCACGGACTGTTGCGCAAGATAGCACCCTGGATGCTGCTGCTTTACCGGCATCGCGACGCGCAGGAACTGGGGAAGGGTAATAGTTTCGAGTTGCTGCCTTGGGCGGAGCGGATCCTCGCCACGCGCCGGAGGTGACGCCGATCAGGCGAGTACGGCCGCATCCCGCTTGCGCGTAAAGTCGCCGCCGGGGATCGAGGCCAGCAGCGCCTGCGTGTAGGGGTGTTGCGGATTGCCGAATACTTCTCCGGCCAGCCCTTGCTCGACCACAGCGCCGTCCTTCATGACTGCGACCAGATCGCAAATCTGGGCGGCGACGCGCAGGTCGTGAGTGATGAAGACGATCGACAGTCCGAGCCGCTGACGCAGGTCGGCGAGCAGTTTCAGCACCTGCGCCTGCACGGAAACATCCAGCGCCGAGACCGGCTCGTCGGCGACCAGCACGTCCGGCTTCAACGCCAGCGCACGCGCCAGCCCGATGCGCTGGCGCTGGCCGCCGGAAAACTCGTGCGGAAACCGGTCGCCGGCGGAAGGATCGAGCCCGACCAGCGCGAACAGTTCCCTGGCGTCGGCGATCGCCTTGGCCCGCGGCGTGCCATGCACGATGGGGCCTTGCGCCACCAGTTCGGCCGCCTTACGGCGCGGATTGAGCGAGGCGAACGGATCCTGAAACACCATCTGGATGTGACGGGTCTCGCAGCGGACATTCTCGCGCGACAGTTTCGCCCAGTCCTTGCCCTCGAGCACGATCGAGCCGCAGTCCGGATCGATCAACCGCACAAGGCAGCGCGCCAGCGTCGATTTGCCGGAACCGGATTCGCCGACGATGCCGAGTGTCGCGCCCCTCGGCAAGGTGAGCGTCACGTCCTTGACTGCCGGTGTTACCCGCGCACCACGCCCGAGAAAGCCGCCGCTGCGATAGGTTTTCGACACGCCTGAAATGGTGAGAATGTTTTCGCCCGAAAGCGCGCGCGGCGGCGGCGCCTTCAGCGGCGGTACCGCGGCGATGAGCTGCCTGGTGTAGGCATGCTGCGGGTTGTTCAGCACGTCGGTGGCCATGCCTTGCTCGACGATGACGCCGTGCTGCATGACTACGACGCGGTCGGCGATCTCGGCGACGACGCCGAAATCATGGGTGATGAACAGCACCGCGGCCTTGCGGCGCTGTTGCAGGTCGCGGATCAGCTTCAATATCTGCGCCTGCGTGGTGACGTCGAGCGCGGTGGTCGGCTCGTCCGCGATCAATAGCTTCGGGTCGAGCGCCAGCGCCATGGCGATCATGGCGCGCTGGCGCTGGCCGCCGGAAAGCTCGTGCGGATAGGCCTTTGCCGCCGCCTTGGGTTCGGGAATGCGAACGTCTTCGAGCAGGGCCAACACCCTCCCAGCGATCTCGGCCTTGGAGAGTTCGGTATGAATCGAAAACATCTCGCCGATCTGGTCGCCGATGGTGCGCAGCGGATTGAGCGCGGTCATCGGCTCCTGAAAGATCATCGCGATGCCGGCACCGCGCACCCGGCGCATTTCGGCGACATCGGCGGAAGCGAGGTCCTTGCCCTCGAACATCACCCGGCCGCCATCGATCGTCACGTCATTGGGCAGCAGCCGCATGATGGCGTTGGCCATCATCGACTTGCCGGAGCCGGATTCGCCGACCACGCACAAGAGTTCGTTGGACGCGATCGACAGCGACACGTCGGACAGCGCGTGCGACCGGTCGGCGCCGCCGGGGAGGCGGACGCCGAGATGTTCGATCGACAGAACAGCGTCTGATTCGCTCATCGGCTCTTCAGCCTCGGATTGAGCGCGTCGTTGAGGCCCTGGCCGACCAGCGACACCGCCAATACCGTAACCAGGATCGCGATGCCGGGGATCGCCGAGACGTACCACTGCACCCGCAGCACGTCGCGGCCGAGCCCGATCAGGTTTCCCCATGACGCCACGTTGGGATCCGATAGCCGCAGGAAGGCGAGCGCGCTTTCCAGCAGGATCGCGACCGCCATCACCACACTGGCATAGACGATGACCGGGGGCAGGGCGTTGGGCAGGATTTCGCCGAGGATCAGTTGAATATCCTTCATGCCCAGCGTCCGCCCGGCCTGGACGAATTCACGGTTGCGCAGCGACAGGAATTCCGCGCGGGTCAGCCGCGCCGGCGCCGGCCATGACACCACGCCGACGGCGATGGTGACGGTGGTCAAGGTCGAGCCGAACACGGCGACCAGCACCAGCAGCAGCACGAAATTCGGCAGGGTCTGGAACGCCTCGGTGATCCGCATCAATACGTTGTCGACCCAGCCACCGTAAGAGCCGGCGACGGCGCCGACGCAGATGCCGATCAGGATCGCTATCGCCGTAGCGACGCCGCCGATCAGGAGCGAAATCCGCGCGCCGTAGAAGATTTGCGCCGCGATGTCGCGGCCGGAATTGTCGGTGCCGAGCAGGAAGCGCGGATTGGAGAACGGCCAGATCAGCGGACGCCCCGCCAGCGCCAGGGGATCGCGCGGGTAGAACCAGCCGGCGCTGATCGCCATCGCGATCACGACCAGCAGCAGGATCAGACCGGCGACCGCGGCAGGACTTCGGAAATAGCGCTTGATCGCATCCATCGATCAGCCCTCGGCCGAGATGCGCGGGTCGAGCCGCGCATAAAGGAGATCGACGGCGAAGTTGACGACGATCACGAGCAGCGCGGAGACGAACACGATGCCCAAAAGTGTATTGAGATCGCGCTGCACCACCGATTCATAGGCCAGCCGCCCGAGGCCCGGCAGCGAGAACACGCTTTCGACCACCACCGAGCCGCC
>JAIEPP010000417.1 GCA_019748335.1 Xanthobacteraceae bacterium | reverse complement strand
AGCTCAGTACTTCGCGATCACCGGGCCACCCCAGCGGTAGTTGACGCGGACGGTGACGAGGTCGGCGTCCTGCTTGATGCTGTCGGTGCGCGTGTTGAGTCCTGTGAACGGGAACGCGACGCCGGTGAAGGTGTTTCCGTTCGTACCCATGAAAAGATGGTCGTATTCGACGGCGGCCGACCAGTTCGGCGCGAAGCCGAATTCGATGCCGGCGCCGACCGTGCCGCCCCAGCGGGTTTCACTGGCACGGTCGATGACGATGTCCAGTCCCGTCACTACGCTTTCATAACGGTTGTCGGTGACCGCCGCGCCGCCCTTCACGTAGAGCAGGGCGTTGTTCCAAGCGTAGCCGATCTGGCCAGTGAACAGGCCGAAGGCATCGAGCTTGGTGCGATTCGTCGCGACGGGTATACCGAGAACAGCATTGCTGCCCCGGAAGTCAGCCCAGTTGCCCTGCGCTTCAAGGCCGAACACCCACGCGCCGGACTGCCAGCGATATCCAATCTGGCCGCCGACGGTGCCGCCGGTGGCGTCATGGCAACCTTCAGCTGTCGGAGGAACGGCAATGCCGAGAACCGCGGTGTTGGTGTAACAGTTGCGGCTCGAACCCCAGCCGCCGTTGATGCCGATGTAGAAGCCGCTCCAGTCATAGATCGCGGCGATCATCGGGGCGGGTGCCTTGGTGTAAGGACGCGCAGCTAGATCGGCAGCGGCGGCAGGCGCCGCGAAGGCGACGAGGGCGACCGTGCCCAGCAGAAACTTTTTCATGGTCATTCTCTCCATCTTTGGTCGCTTCTCGTTGGTCCCGAAGCGTTTCCGTGGTGACGCGAGCGCCGCATCATTCGCTCAACCATACGCTGATCCGCACCAAAAAACCGTCGCGGAAATGCCACACCCGCGGACGAAGTGGGGTGCCCGCAAGTTAATGGTTTGTTTACGGTATGCGGGCGCGCGAGCGGGAGCTCGCGGGTTCCATTTCACCCTGCCGGGTTCCGGCAGGTTCCGGAGCAGAGTTCTTGGCAGACGGTTTCCACTGACGGTGCCGACCACGACAGGTTGCACGGAACAAAACTGGAACAGTGGCCGCGGACGTGCTATATGTGGATAACCGCGGACTTGCCGAGGGATCGCTAAGTCTGCGGCGCCGGCGGGCGTATAGGGTCGTTTCAGACGTCCGTGCGCGGACAAGGGTCCGCCGCACGGCGGCTGGCCCGGTAGTTTCAGCAGTGAATTCGAGTGGAGAGCGGCGATGGCGGGAAGCGTGAACAAGGTGATCCTGGTCGGGAATCTCGGCAAGGATCCAGAAATCCGGCGGACACAGGACGGGCGGCCAATCGCCAATC
Source organism: Xanthobacteraceae bacterium (assembly GCA_019748335.1). Taxonomy (GTDB): domain Bacteria; phylum Pseudomonadota; class Alphaproteobacteria; order Rhizobiales; family Xanthobacteraceae; genus Bradyrhizobium. The sequence goes on along the minus strand of JAIEPP010000417.1, from coordinate 7,477 downwards.
TGAGCATCGCGACGTCGGAGACCTGGCGCGACAAGGGTACCGGCGAGCGCAAGGAAAAGACCGAGTGGCACCGCGTCGTGATCTTCAGCGAACCGCTCTGCAAGATCGTCGAGCAGTACCTGAAGAAGGGTGCCAAGGTTTACATCGAAGGCGCGCTGCAGACCCGCAAATGGACCGACCAGAGCGGTGTCGAGAAGTACTCGACCGAGGTCGTGTTGCAGGGGTTCAACTCGACCCTGACCATGCTGGACGGCCGCAGCGGCGGCGGTGGCGGCAGCTTTGGCGGGGATGATTCCGGCGGCGATTTTGGCGGCGAGCGGGCCAGCTCGGCGCCACGCCGCGCGGTTGCGGCCGGTGCCGGCGGCGGTGGGCGCAGCAACAGCGATATGGACGACGATATCCCGTTCTAAGTCGATCTCGTTCCAGACGATTCAGTTCCATACGGGCGCACCCCTCGGTGCGCCCGTACGTTTGTGGGCGGTGATCTGCGGCGAGGAAATGGAGGCGGAAACGCAGCCTCGGACGGCGCTCAAATGGGGCCTCCGCGAGTGCTCTGCGCGGCCCATCGCGGAACCGGGTAAGTCCATGAAAAAACGAAGGGAAAATCTGCCCGGGCAGGGCGTCTTGGGGTGGTTATCCGACCCCCGATGCGCTATATGATTCTCAGATAAAACTGACCGGATTCCCCATTGTCTGACCCTGAAGATAACAAGCCCGGCGAGCCGCCGGCGCCTTCCGATATTCGTCCCGTTTCCATTCTCGACGAGATGAAGAAGTCCTACCTCGATTACGCCATGAGCGTGATCGTGTCGCGGGCGCTGCCGGACGCGCGCGACGGGTTGAAGCCCGTGCATCGGCGCATTCTCTATTCGATGTACGAGCAGGGGCACACGCCCGACAAGAAATACGTCAAATCGGCCCGCGTCGTCGGCGACGTGATCGGTAAATATCATCCGCACGGCGACCAGTCGATTTACGACGCGATGGTCCGGATGGCGCAGGACTTCTCCATGCGCGTGCCGCTGATCGACGGGCAGGGCAACTTCGGCTCGGTCGACGGAGATCCGCCGGCCGCCTATCGATATACCGAAGCGCGCCTCACCAAAGTGGCGATGGAAGTGCTCGGCGATATCGACAAGGACACCGTCGATTTCGTTCCGAACTACGACAGTTCCGAAAAGGAGCCGGCGGTTCTGCCGGCCAAGTTCCCGAACCTCCTGGTCAACGGCGCCGGCGGCATCGCGGTCGGCATGGCGACCAACATCCCGCCGCACAATCTCGGCGAAGTCATCGACGCCTGCGTCGCGCTGATCGACAATCCCGCGCTGACCATCGACGAACTCATCGACATCGTTCCGGGTCCGGATTTCCCGACCGGCGGCATCATCCTCGGCCGCCAGGGCATCCGCTCGGCCTACCACCTCGGCCGCGGCTCGATCGTGATGCGCGGCAAGGTGACGATCGACACCATTCGCAAGGATCGCGAAGCGATCATCGTCAGCGAAATTCCCTACCAGGTGAACAAGGCCACCATGGTCGAGCGCATCGCCGACCTGGTGAAGGAAAAGAAGATCGAGGGCATCGCCGATCTGCGCGACGAATCCGACCGCGACGGTTTCCGCGTCGTCATCGAACTGAAGCGCGACGCGGTGCCCGAAGTCGTGCTGAACCAGCTTTATCGCTTTACGCCGCTGCAATCGAATTTCCCGGCCAACATGCTGGCGCTGGACTCCGGTCGCCCGCAGACGATGAACCTGAAGGACTTCCTGACGCTGTTCGTCGCGTTCCGCGAGCAGGTGATTACCCGCCGTACCAAATACCTGCTCAACCAGGCACGCGACCGCGCCCACATCCTGGTCGGCCTTGCGATTGCGGTTGCCAATATCGACGAGATGATCCGGGTGATCCGGACCTCGCCGGATCCCACCACCGCGCGCGATACCCTGATGTCGCGCGACTGGCCGGCGCGCGATGTCGAGTCGATGATCACGCTGATCGACGATCCCCGGCATCGCATCAACGAGGACGGCACCACGCGGCTGTCGTTCGAGCAGGCCAAGGCCATTCTCGACCTGCGGCTGCAGCGGCTGACGGCGCTCGGCCGCGAAGAAATCTCCAAGGAACTCGACGAGCTCGCGGTGAAGATTGCCGACTACCTCGATATCCTGCGTTCGCGCGCGCGGATTCAGGCCATCGTCAAGACCGAACTCGCCGAGGTGAAAGAGAAATTCGCCACCCCGCGCAAGACCGTGATCATGGAGCAGGAGGGTGAGGTCGAGGACGAAGACCTGATCCAGCGCGAAGACATGGTGGTGACGGTCTCGCATGCCGGCTACGTCAAGCGCGTGCCGCTGTCGGCCTACCGGGCCCAGCGCCGCGGCGGCAAGGGCCGCGCGGGCATGCAGACCCGCGACGAGGATTTTGTCTCGAGGCTGTTCGTGGCCTCGACCCACACGCCGGTGCTGTTCTTCTCCTCGCGCGGCCAGGTCTACAAGGAAAAGGTCTGGCGGCTGCCGGTGGCGCCGCCGAACGCGCGCGGCAAGGCCCTGATCAACATCCTGCCGCTGGAGCAGGGCGAGCGCATCACCACCATCATGCCGCTGCCGGAAGATGAATCCTCCTGGGCCAATCTCGACGTGATGTTCGCGACCACCGGCGGCAACGTCCGCCGCAACAAGCTGTCCGACTTCGTCGATGTCCGCCGTTCCGGCATCATCGCCATGAAGCTCGATGAGGGCGAGGCGATCGTCGACGTCCAGATCTGCACCGAACGCGACGACGTGCTGTTGACCGCCGCCGGCGGCCAGTGCATCCGATTCCCCGTGCCCGACGTGCGCGTCTTCACCGGCCGCACATCGATGGGCGTGCGCGGCATTGCGCTCGCCGAAAACGACACGCTGATCTCGCTGTCGATCCTGCGTCATGTCGAGGCGAGTTCGGACGAGCGGAGCGCCTATTTGAAGATGCGCCGTGCTGTGGCCGGCGAGGCCTCGGCGGACGAACCCGTGGATACCGAGGGCGAAGAGACGTCAGGCGCGATCCAGCTCCCGCAGGAACGCTATGCCGAGATGTCGGCGCTGGAGCAGGTCGTGCTCACCGTATCCGTCAACGGCTTCGGCAAGCGCACCTCGTCCTACGAATACCGCACCACCGGCCGTGGCGGCAAAGGCATCGTCGCGATGTCGGTCAACAACCGAAACGGCAAGCTGGTGGCCTCGTTCCCGGTCGAGGATAGCGACCAGATCATGCTGGTGACGGACAAAGGCCAGTTGATCCGTTGTCCGGTCGAGGGCATCCGGATCGCCGGCCGCTCGACCCAGGGCGTCATCGTGTTCGACACCGCCGAGGACGAGCATGTGGTGTCGGTCGAGCATATCGGCGACGACGGCGAGAATGGCGAGAACGGCAACGGCAGCTAGCCTGCAGTTCGCGGGAGGGGGGATCGGCCGGCGTTGAGGGCCGATCCTGCGCCGTGAACCGGTGGCGTGATCGGGGCGACCAAAGGCGGTCACCTATCGGAGCGATCCATGCTTTCCTCGACCGCCTTGATCTGGACCATCGTCATCGCCGCCGTCTGCTGGTTCATCGCCATCAACCAGGTCTACGCGCTGTGGAAATCGGTCGGGGATGGTTCTGCGCGACGCCGCTGGTCGGTCGCGAAGGGCAAGATCACGATATCCCGACTCGGCGTGTCGCCGACCCATCCGTCGGGGCTTGATCCAGCGGAAGCGGGCGCCATGATGCGCTATCACTATCGCGTCGGTGGCAAGGACTACGAAGGCGACGGCTTCCGGATCGGAGGCAAGTCACGCGCGGTTGGCCTGATTGCAAAGGCGCTGATCAAGAAATATCCGGAAGGCCGCGACGTCGACGTCTACTACGATCCGGCGGATCCGGCGCGTTCTGCGCTCGAACAGAAGGGCAGCAGTACCGCACCAACAACCATCGTGTTCCTGGTGGTATTTGCCGCGATAGCCGGCATCCTCACCGCGCATGCCATCGCGGGCAAGATGATCATGATGTCGAACGGACTTCCGATGGCGGCACTCTTCCTTCCCTCGGCAGCGTTGCTGATCGCCGTCGGCGCCGTCGTGGTCTATTTCATGCAGCGCCGCGACTTCAAGGCGAGTGCTTCATGGCCGGCCACGCAAGGCCAGATCGTCAGCTCCAAAATCATCGAGGAAACCGAACGGCGCCGCGATGACGATGGCCGCGAACGTGAAGACACGACCTATCGTCCCGACATCCGTTTCGCCTACCGTGCCGGCGACAACGACTATACGACGGATACGTGGAAACTCGGGGCGCTCATGGGCTCCGGCTCGCCGAAATACGCCGAGAAGATTGTCGGCCGCTATGTCGCCGGCCAGAGCGTGACGGTCTTTTACAATCCAGCGAATCCCGACGTCGCCGTACTCGAACCTGCCAATCGGGACGGCGCGTCAATGCCGCTGATTTTCGCGGCGGCCTTCGGGTTCGCCGGCGTGTTGTTCATGTGGCTGTTCACGCATGGCCACTGGGTCAATGCAGCGACGGGCGTTTAGATCTCGATCTCGGTGCCGAATTCCACCACCTGCCTGGTCGGCACGCCGAAGAATGCCGCCGAGCGTTCGGCGTTACGTTGCAGGAACGCGAACAGCGATTCCCGCCACACCCACATGCCCGGAATATCCTCGCGCGGGATAATGGTCTCGCGACCGATGTAGTAGGTGATGTCGGCAAGGTCGATGTCCGGCAGCTTGCCCTGGCTGCAGGCGAGGATCAGCCCGTCATAGATCGTCGGATACTGCATGAATCCGTAATGCAGGATGACGCGGGTGATGCCGGGGATGATGTCGAACACCTCGGTGCGCTCCTCGTCCGGGAGGCGCGGCGATCAGCACCGTGACCAGAACCACGCGCTGGTGCAATACGTGGTTGTGCTTGACGAATTGCGTCAGCGCCAGCGGCACGCCCTTGGGTGAGGACGCCAGGAAGACGGCGGTGCCGGGCAGCCGGGCATGGCACTTGTTGGCGGCGGTCTCGATCAGGTCCTCTTCCGGCTGGCGCAATTTGCCGCGCGCGGCTTCGATCAGCTTTACCCCGCTGCGCCAGGTCAGCATCACGAAGGCGACGACCGCCGCGAGCAGCAGCGGAAACCAGCCGCCTTCGAACAGTTTTACCGAATTGGCGGCGAAGAAGATGCCGTCGATGACAAGGAAGAACCCGTTGACCGCGATCACGATCACCGGCGAGTAGCCCCACTGGATCGCGACCAGCGCCGCCAACAGCGTCGTGATCGCCATCAACAGCGACACCGCGATGCCATAGGCGCCGGCCAGCGCGTCCGAGGTTCCAAAGGTCAGCACGGCGCCCAGCGTGGCAGCGGCCAGCAGCCAGTTCACCAGCGGCACATAGATCTGGCCGATCGAGTCACTGGTGGTGTGACGGATCTGCATCCTCGGCAGGAAGCCGAGCTGGATCGCCTGCTGGGTCAGCGAGAACACGCCCGATATGATGGCCTGCGACGCGATCACGGTGGCGAGGGCGGCGAAGGCAACCAGGCGGGTAGTGCAGCCAATCGGGCGCGAGCTGGAAGAACGGATTTTCGATCGCGGTACGATCGGTGATCAACAGCGCCGCCTGGCCGAAGTAATTCAGCACCAGCGCCGGCAGCGCCACCGCGAACCAGGCCAGCCGGATCGGGAAACGTCCGAAATGGCCCATGTCGGCATACGTCGCCTCACCCCCGGTGACGGCCAGAAACGCGGCGCCGAGAATGGCGAAAGAGACATGGAAATTCTGGTGGATCAGGAAATCGAAGGCATAGAGCGGGCTGATGGCTTCGAGCACGAACGGCGCCTTGACGATGCCATGGATGCCGAGCGCCGCGAGCACGGCAAACCAGCCGAGCATGACCGGGCCGAAGATCTGGCCGATGACCTTGGTTCCCTGCTTCTGCATCAGGAACAGCACGACTCGGCCTGAACTCGACGCCTGACGAATCGAAGAGGCCCTCAAGGGGCATCTTGAGGGCCTCGGTCCAGAGCAACCTGGAAGGAAAACAGCGTCGTTGTCAGGTCAGCGGGGCACTACGGGTTGCGATCAGCGGTAACCAGGCGCGCTTCACGCACGATCGACTTGCTGCCGGACGCGCGCAGGCAGGAAGCTTCGAAATTCGGCCAGGCCTGCTGCGAGCAGTCCTTGCCGATGGTGCGGATATCCAGCCGGTCGGCCTTGGCGAGGGCCTGCGGAACGCTGGCTTCGACGGTGGGGGCAAAGCCGGGCAGTACGGTGAGGGCGGTGGCGATGAACGCAGCGGCGGCGACTGCGGAAAATGCCTTGATCATGACGGTCCCCTGTCATGGGCCTTTGCGGCCCGTCGTTTCGTTGGTTGAACTTCTAGCCAGCGCAAGTTTCCGGCTGTCTTCACCAGCCCACAAAATGGTGTCGTCCCGCCCGAGTTTTGTTTCGTCGGCCAACGGCCGACGAAACATTGGCCGGTTGCCAAGCAGACGCTTTGACCCCGAAACTGGTTCACTGGCCGATTCCAAATAAAAAGCCGGGCCGCCAAGGAACCAGGGCAGGAACCAGGGCGGGTACCAGGGCAGGAAACCAGAGAAGGAACCGGGTCCGGCTTGCCCGGCCGCCCGGGGCGGGGTAGAGGGGGCCTATGCCCCGTATCGCGCTTTATCCCGGGTCTTTTGACCCCGTCACCAACGGCCATCTGGACGTGGTCCAGCATGCCGTCGGCCTGTGTGACCGCCTGATCGTCGCCATAGGCGTCCATCCCGGCAAAAAGCCGCTATTTTCGACCGAGGAACGCCTGGAGATGGTCCGGGCGGTGTTTGCCCCGGTCGCCGCCAAGGCCGGCTGCGCCTTCGACGCCACCACCTATGACAATCTGACGGTCACGGCGGCCCAGAAGGCCGGTGCCACCATCATGATCCGGGGCCTGCGCGACGGCACCGACCTCGACTACGAGATGCAGATCTCGGGCATGAACGAGACCATGGCGCCGGAAGTGCACACCGTGTTCCTCCCGGCCTCGGTCAAGGTCCGCCCGATCACCGCCACACTGGTACGTCAAATCGCCGCCATGGGCGGCGATGTATCTGCGTTCGTCCCGCCATCGGTCGCAGCCAGCCTGAAGACCAAATTCGCCGGCTGACGCGTCAATACGACGACCATCGTTTTCCCGTTTTACCTGACCGGAGTTTTCATGATCCGAATTCTCGCCGTACTCGCCGCGCTGATCTGCGCGGCTCCCGCCATCGCCCAGCCGTTGCCCGCCAATCTCGACAAGGCGAATGCGATCGTGATCGACACCACCAAGGGCCGTATCGTGATCAAGCTGCGGACCGATGTCGCCCCCGAACACGCCGAGCGCATCAAGCTGTTGGCGCGCGAGGGCTACTACAACAACGTGCCGTTCCACCGCGTGATCGGCGGCTTCATGGCGCAGACCGGCGACGGCAAGAATTTCAACGGCACCGGC
>JAIEPP010000521.1 GCA_019748335.1 Xanthobacteraceae bacterium | reverse complement strand
CTAAATCCCCGCCATCATCACGTATTTGATCTCGACATATTCTTCCATGCCGTGATGCGAGCCTTCGCGGCCAAGGCCGCTTTCCTTGACGCCGCCGAAGGGTGCGACTTCGGTCGTGATCAGCCCGGTGTTGACGCCGACCATGCCGGACTCCAGCGCTTCGGCGACGCGCCAGACGCGGCCGAGATCGCGAGAGTAGAAATACGACGCGAGGCCGAACGGCGAATTGTTGCACATCGCGATCACGTCGGCTTCGTCCTTGAAGCGGAACACCGGCGCCAGCGGGCCGAAGGTTTCTTCGTGCGCGACCAGCGCGTTCGGACTGACATTGGCGAGCACGGTCGGCTCGAAGAAGCTGCCGCCGAGCGCATGGCGCTTGCCGCCGGTGACGATCCTGGCACCGCCCTTGACCGCGTCGGCGATGTGCTTCTCGACCTTGTCGATCGCTTCCATGTTGATCAGCGGGCCTTGAGTGACGCCGGCTTCCGTGCCGTCGCCGATCTTCATGGCCGCGACTTTCGCCGCGAGCTTTTCGACGAATTGATCGTAGATCTTGTCCTGGGCGTAGAGCCGGTTGGCGCAGACGCAGGTCTGGCCCATGTTGCGGTATTTCGAAACCATGGCGCCTTCGACGGCGGCGTCGATATCGGCGTCATCGAACACCACGAACGGCGCGTTGCCGCCGAGTTCGAGGCCGAGCTTCTTCACGCCCACGGCGGCCTGCTGGTACAGGATCTTGCCGACCTCGGTGGAACCGGTGAAGCCGACGAAGCGAACGGCCGGATGTTCGCACAGCACCTTGCCGATTTCAGACGATTTGCCGGTGAGAATATTGAACACGCCCTTGGGCACGCCCGCCTTCTCGGCCAGCGCGACCAGCGCCAGCGCGGTCAGCGGGGTTTCGTTGGCGGGCTTCAGCACCACGGTACAGCCGGCGGCGAGCGCCGGCGAAACCTTTCGGGTGATCATCGAGCACGGAAAATTCCACGGCGTAATCGCGCCGCAGACGCCGATCGGCTGCTTGATCGCGAGCAGCCGCGCATCGGCGCGCTGCGTCGGGATGGTTTCGCCATAAACGCGGCGGGCTTCCTCGGCGAAGAATTCGACATAGGCGCCGCCGATATCGACCTCGCCGAGCGCTTCCGCCAGCGGCTTGCCCTGCTCTGACGTCAGGATCAGCGCCAGATCCTCGCGGTTGGCGATGATCAGGTCGAACCATTTTCGCAAAATGTTGGAGCGCGCTTTGGCTGTGAGCTTGGCCCAGACCGGAAACGCGCGCTCGGCGGCTTCCACGGCTTGTGTGGCTTCGGCCGTGCTCATGACAGGTATTTTTGCCAGTTCGACGCCGTTGACCGGATTGGTCACGGCTTTGGCTGGGGTGCCGACCCAGGCGCCGTCGATGTAGCAGTGCTCGCGCAGCAGCGACGGATCCTTCAGGCGATCGTGCAGCGAAGCGGTTTTGGCGTGCGAAGCGCGTGCGGCGACGGGCGGGTTCATGGCGTACTCCTCGGAGTTTCTTGGAATTTTTGCGGAAACTGAGCGAAGTATAGGCCCAAACCGGGCATAATGCATCGGCCGCAAAAGCGCGGCTGCGTCGAGCAATTCTGAGGGCTTTAGCGCGGGTAGGTCAGGCCGCGCCGCTCATATAGGTCTCGCGGCGGCCGATCATGCGTTCCGCGGCGGCCTTGGCATCCGCTTTCGAGGACGTCGCGCAGGTCCGGTATTCGAGATCGGGCGTTTGGGAGGGTTCGCGGCGGCTGAACCAGGACTTGGAACCGACCGGCAAGAGCGCCAGCGCCTGGGCAACGTTGTCGACCGCCTCGAAAGAATGCAGCGCGCCGGTGGAAGCGATGCGCACTTCATAGAGCCCGGGGGTGATCGGCGCCTCGATGTTTTCGCCGCGTCCGGCGCGGGGATATCGCTTCCATTCACTCCAGGTCGAGATCATCGCGGTACCCTCGCAAACAGCAACCATTTTCATCAAAGCGTTCAGGCCAGCCGCGCAGTTTCCGCTGGAATCTGAGTGTCTTACTGCAAAAAATCGGCGACGGAAATAATACCGAAAACAACGTTACCGTGGATGCCCCGAGCGGTCACCGGGGAATGCCTTCCATCCACCGCACATTGTGGCGAAGTGTTGCAGTTTTGTGTCGCTGTTGTGCCCCAAATTCACGCCCTGCGCTCATCACGAGATCGAGACAGACTTGGATTCGTCAGTTCTTGCGGGAACAGCTCGCCGGGAGGAAGATCGTTCCCGCTCCATAAAAATAAATCGGGAGGTGACCCATGCAAAGCAAAGCTCAGATCGATCAAATTCTGCGTCAGAAGTGCGAGGCCAAGGAAATTCCCGGCGTGGTCGCAATGGCGGCGACCGGCAATGAGGTGATCTACCAGGGCGCGTTCGGCAAACGCGACCTGTCCAAGGACGATGCCATGACTACCGACAGCGTGTTCTGGATCGCTTCCATGACCAAGGCGGTCACGACCGCCGCAGGCATGCAACTGGTCGAGCAAGGAAAACTCTCGCTCGATGAACCGATCGGCAAGGTGCTGCCCGATCTCGCCTCGCCGCAGGTGCTGGATGGTTTTGACGCCAAGGGCGAGCCGAAGCTGCGCTCGGCGAAGAAGCCGATCACGCTGCGGCACCTGATGACCCACACCGCGGGCTTCGCCTACGATATGTGGAACGGCGACATGGTGAAGTACCTCGAAAAGACCGGCACGCCCGGGATCACCACCTGCCAGAACGCCGCGCTGAAGACGCCATTGATGACCGATCCCGGCACGCGCTGGGAATACGGCACCAATATCGACTTCGTCGGCAAGGCGGTGGAAGCGGTCAGCGGCAAGCGGCTCGATGCCTACCTGCAGGACCACATGTTCACGCCGCTCGGCATGAACGATACCGGATTCAAGATCAGCGATAGCATGCGCAAGCGGCTGGTCGGCATGCACGCGCGGGCTGAAGATGGATCGCTCGCAACGATCCCGTTCGAGCTCGAACAGACGCCGGAGTTCCACATGGGTGGCGGCGGCCTCTACGGCACCGCCGCCGACTACATCAAGTTCACCCAGATGATCCTCAACAAGGGCCGCGGCAACGGCAATCAACTGCTGAAGCCGGAAACCGTGGCGCTGATGGGCCAGAACAACATCGGCGATCTCACCATGGGCAAGATGACGACGGCGATCGGCTGGGCCACCAACGACGTCGATCTCTATCCTGATATCGTCAAGAAATGGGGACTGAGCTTCCTGATCAACACCGCGAAAACGCCGGAGGGCCGCAGCGCCGGCAGCCTCGCCTGGGCCGGCCTCGCCAACACCTATTTCTGGATCGATCCGGTACGCAACGTCGCCGGCGTGATCCTGATGCAGCTGTTGCCGTTCGTCGACCACAAGTGCCTGGAAGCCTTTGCCGGCTTCGAGCGCGGCGTCTATGCCGGGCTCGATGCCGCGCAGAAGGCGGCTTAGTCGCGTCATCTCCGCTCGAACGCGCTCAGTCTCTCCGTTCCCTCCCCCGCAAGGGGGGAGGGAGCCGATTTGCGATCGCCGCATACTTCATTGTCCTCTCTCCTGAATCTGGAGACCGAGCTTGACCGAAATCCTCGACAGCTATGTCTGCGGCATCTCCGATGCACCGCTATTGGGCGACACCATCGGGCGCGCGCTCGACCAGGCCGCCATAAAATGGGGAAACCGCGAGGCGCTGGTTTCGCCGAGCCATGGCGTGCGCTGGACCTGGAAGGAATTCGCCGAACGCGTCGACGCCCTGGCGGCGGGCTTTCTCGCGCTCGGCCTTGAGCCGGGTGCGCGGATCGGGGTCTGGTCGCTGAACCGGCCGGAATGGACGCTGACGCAGTTTGCCGCCGCCAAGGCCGGGCTGATCCTCGTCACCATCAACCCCGCGTATCGCCTGAGCGAACTCGAATTCGCGCTCGCCAAGGTCGGCTGCGCCGCGATCGTCACCGCCACCGCGTTCAAGACCTCGGACTACATCGCGATGCTGAACACGCTGCTGCCGGAGCTGGCGACATCAACGCCCGGCGAATTGCAGGCGGCGCGGCTGCCGCAACTACGCGCGGTGATCCAGATCGGCGGACCGAAATCTCCAGGCACCATCGCATTCGAAGACGTGACGGGGATGGGCGGCGCCCGGCACCGCGAACAGCTTGCAGCACTGGCGAAGACGCTGCAGTTCGATGATCCCGTCAACATCCAGTTCACCAGCGGCACCACCGGCTCGCCCAAAGGCGTGACGCTGACGCATCACAACATCCTCAACAACGGCTACTTCGTCGGTCGCGCCATGCGGCTGACCGAGCAGGACCGCATCTGCATTCCGGTGCCGCTCTATCATTGCTTCGGCATGGTGATGGGCAACCTCGCTTCGGTCACGCTCGGCGCGACGATGGTTTATCCCGGCGAGGGCTTTGATCCGCTGGCGACGCTGCAGACCATCGAACAGGAAAAATGCACCGCGGTGTACGGCGTGCCGACCATGTTCATCGCCGAACTCGATCATCCCGAGTTCGCGCGCTTTGATCTCAAATCGCTGCGCACCGGCATCATGGCCGGCGCGCCCTGTCCGGTCGAAGTGATGAAGCGCGTCAACAGCGAGATGAACATGGGCGAGGTCACCATCGCCTATGGCATGACCGAAACCTCGCCGGTCAGTTTTCAGAGCGCCACCGACGATCCGCTGGAGCGGCGCGTGTCCACGGTCGGGCGCATCCTTCCGCATGTCGAGGTCAAGGTGGTCGATCTCGAAGGCCGCGTGGTGCCGCGCGGCGAACGCGGCGAACTCTGCACCCGCGGCTACAGCGTCATGCTGGGCTACTGGGACGAGCCCGAGAAAACCGCGGATGTGCTCGACGCCAAGGGCTGGATGCACACCGGCGACCTCGCCGTCATCGACACGCACGGCTATTGCAACATCGTCGGCCGCATCAAGGACCTGGTGATCCGCGGCGGCGAAAACCTGTACCCGCGCGAGATCGAGGAATTCCTCTATCGCCATCCCAAGATTCGGGACGTGCAGATATTCGGTGTCGCCGACGACCGCTATGGCGAGGAACTCTGCGCCTGGATCCGGATCCGTGCGGGCGAGACGCTGACATCGGACGAAGTCCGCGCCTTCTGCCACGGCCAGATCGCCCACAACAAGATTCCGCGCTACGTCGAATTCGTCGACGAATTCCCGATGACGGTGACCGGAAAAATCCAGAAATTCGTGATGCGCGACGACGTCGAGGCGCGGCTCGGGTTGAAGGCGGCGAAGACGGCGTGAGGGGCTGCGTTCCCTCTGCCCGCAAGCGGGGTAAGGTAAGAACGGAAGTCCGCGCAGAACTCCTAAACCGGCAACCCGGCCTGCTTCGCCAAGTCCTTCAGCGAGGCCTGCGGCCGTGCGCCGATGTGCTGGATCACTTCGGCGGCGGCGAGTGCGCCTAACCGTCCGGCATTTTCATACCCGGCGTTGCGGACCAGGCCGAACAGGAAACCGGCGGCGAACAGGTCGCCCGCGCCTGTGGTGTCGACCAGTTTCTCGATCGGCATCGCCGGCACCGCGACCACGCCGTCCTTTGAGGCCACGACGCAGCCCTTCTCGCTGCGGGTGACGACGCCGAGCTTGATGTCGGCGCGCAACTGTTTCAGCGCAGTGTCGAAATCCGAGGTCTGGTACAGCGAATGCAGTTCGGCCTCGTTGGCGAATACGAGGTCGACGGTGCCCTTGCGCATCAGGTCGAGAAACTCATCCCGATAGCGATCGACGCAGAACGAATCCGACAGCGTCAGCGCCACCTGGCGGCCGGCGCCGTGCGCGATATCAGCCGCCTTGACGAAGGCTTCCTTGGCGCTCTTGGGATCCCAGAGATAGCCTTCGAGATAGACGATGCGCGACGCCGCGACCTGCGCCGCGTCGATATCTGATGGCGTCAGCTCCTGCGCCGCACCGAGATAGGTGTTCATGGTGCGCTCGCCATCGCCGGTCACCAGGATGTAGGAGCAGCCGGTGGCGGGGCCGCCGGAAGCGGCTTTGGTCTCGAACGCGACGCCGGCGGCGCGGATGTCGTGGGTATAGAGCCCGCCGATCTGGTCGGCCTTGACCTTGCCGACATAGGCGGCGCGGGCGCCGAGGCTGGCGACGCCGACGATGGTGTTGGCGGCCGATCCGCCGGACATTTCCGTGGCCGGGCCCATGTCCTTGTAGATCGCGGCGGCGCGCGCCTCGTCGATCAGCGCCATGCCGCCCTTGGTCATGCCGTGGCGGCCGAGAAAGCCCTCGTCGGTCTGCACCAGCACGTCGAAAATCGCATTGCCGATCCCGAGAACGTCGTATTTTGCGTCAGTCATCATCCGTCCTGTTTACGGCAATTTCCGAAAGGCGCGGCCTATCACGATCAGCCCCGCGCCAGCAAGGGAAGTGGCTGCTATAGACATACGATGATCCGCTCCTTCCTCACGGTTTCGACGGGAACGATGGCCTCGCGGCTGCTCGGATTCGTGCGCGATGCCGCGATCGCTTCGCTGCTCGGGGCGGGCCCGGTCGCGGATGCGTTCCTGGCCGCCTTTCAACTCGTCAATGTGGCGAGAAGGCTGTTGACCGAGGGCGGGCTTAACGCCGCGCTGGTGCCGGCCTGGCTCCGGGTCCGGGACACCGGCGGCGCGGTGGCGGCGGCCGCCTTTGTCGGCCGCGTGCTCGGCACCATTACCGCCAGCTTGATCGCAGCGACGGCGTTGCTGGCGCTGTCGATGCCGCTGGTCATCACGGCGCTGGCCCCGGGATTCCGCGGCGGCGAGACGCTGCAACTCGCCGTCGACGACGCCCGCCTGATGTTGCCGTATCTGGCCTTCGCCGGCCCGGTGACGGTGCTGATGGCGCTCATGAACGCGCAAGGCCGCTTCGCACTGACGGCGTTCTCGCCGCTGTTGTTCAACATCGCGCTGATATCCGTCATGGCAGTATTGCTGCTCCGGCGGCAGGACGCCGTGGATGCGGCGCTGATCATCTCTGCGACCGTCGGCATCGCGGGCCTGCTGCAACTCTCCATGCTGGTGCTGCGCCGTGACGGCAGCATCGCCACCCCGCTGCGGATTTCGTTCGACGCCGAAATCCGCGGCTTTCTCGCCAAGGCCCTCCCCGGCATGATTGCCTCGAGCGGTCCGCAGTTGCTGATGCTGGCAGGCGTGATTGTCGCGTCGGCGTCGCCATCGTCGGTCTCGTGGCTCTATTTCGCCAACCGGCTGATCGAACTGCCGCTCGGTCTCGTCGGTGTTGCCATGGGCACAGTGCTGATTCCCACGATGACGCGTGCGTTGCGCGACGGCGACCGCGCCGCCGTGACGCACGCTGAATCGCGCGGCCTCGAACTCGCCGTCGGGCTGGCCCTGCCGGCGACGCTCGGCCTGATGGTGCTGAGCGAACCGACCGTGCGGCTGTTGTTCGAACGTGGCGCCTTCACCGCGGCCGATACTGCGGCGACCGCGCAGGCGCTGACCTGGCTGGCGCTCGCGCTGCCGGCGCATGTGCTCGTCAAGGCGTTGTCGCCGGCGTTCTTCGCGCGCGAGAACACACTCACGCCATTGCTGGCGACGCTCAAGGCAATTGCATTTGCGATCGTGCTGGCCGTGGTGCTCGGCCACATCTACGGCACCGGCGGCATCGCGGTTGCGATCGCGCTGGGAGCCTGGAGCAATGCGTTCACCCTGATCCGCCGGGGCGGAGAAACCTTCGGCTTTTCGATCGATGCCGAAGCGCGGCGCAGGTTGCCGCGCATGGCAGCGGCCGCGCTGGCGATGGGCGCATTGTTGTGGCTCAAGGCGCGATTTGTGCTGCCGTTGGCGGCAGACGCGCATGGCCTCGCCCAGGCGGTGCTTCTCGCACTATTGATTGCCGGTGGAATCGCAATTTACGGCCTGTTTCTCTGGCTTTTCGGCGTCACCGGCTGGCGCGAAACGGTAAACGCCGTCAGGCGCAACAAGCCCGCCGACTTGCGCGATTAGGCCTTGCGTGGCAAACGACGCGCCTAACGGCAATCCTCTGGGAAGCTTACCATGGCCATGGTTGAACGGGTTTTTTCGGGCGTCCAGCCGACGGGCAATCTGCATCTCGGCAATTACCTCGGCGCGATCGTCAATTTCGTCAAACTGCAGCAGACGCATAACTGCATCTACTGCGTCGTCGACATGCACGCGATCACGCAAGGCATCGACGTCTGGGGCGGCCCGGCCGAACTGGCGCGCAATACCCGCGAAGTGACCGCGGCCTTCATCGCCTCCGGCATCGATCCGAAAAAGCATATCGTGTTCAACCAGAGCCAGGTCTCCGGCCATGCCGAGCTGGCGTGGATCTTCAACTGCGTGGCGCGGATGGGCTGGCTCAACCGCATGACCCAGTTCAAGGACAAGGCCGGCAAGGATCGCGAGGCGGCGTCGGTCGGATTGTACGACTATCCGGTGCTGATGGCGGCCGACATTCTGGTGTATCGCGCCACCCACGTGCCGGTCGGCGAGGACCAGAAGCAGCATCTGGAGCTGTCGCGCGACATCGCGCAGAAATTCAACAACGATTTCGGCGACTCGATCCGCAACAACGGCCACAACGACGGCGTATTCTTTCCGCTGCCGGAACCCGTGATCACGGGACCCGCGACGCGGGTGATGAGTCTCCGCGACGGCACCAAGAAGATGTCGAAGTCGGATTCGTCGGACAATTCGCGCATCAACCTCACCGATGACGCCGACACCATCGCGCAGAAGATCCGCAAGGCGAAGACCGATCCGGAGCCGTTGCCGTCGGAAGAAAAGGGACT
>JAIEPP010000399.1 GCA_019748335.1 Xanthobacteraceae bacterium | reverse complement strand
CGCAGAGCCACGCAAATGAACCTGGCGTATCGGGACATCAAGCACAACCTGCTGCGCTTCGTCCTGACCAATTTCGGATTGAGCCTGTTGCTCGGCATCGTGATCGTGATCACCGGCGTTTACGGGGGGCTCATCGACGACGCGCTGAGGCAAGCCCGCGCCGCGGACGCCGACCTCTGGGTGGTACAGGCCGGGACCAACGGACCTTTCGCCGAGTCATCGCGAATCCCGGGCGACACCCGGGAATTGGTTGCCCGGGTCTACGGCGTGGAGCGTGCCGGAGCAGTGACCTACCAATCGGTCCAGACCGAGTTGAAAGGCAAGCCGCTCCGTCTCTTTCTCATCGGATACCAGCCGGGTCGGCCAGGCGGACCTCGCAAGCTCGTGGCCGGGAGCGACATCGTTCGAAGCCACTATGAAATGATCCTCGATGCATCTGCCGGTCTCGCGCTCGGCCAGGAAGTGCCGCTGGGCACCCATGGTCACAAGTTTACCGTCGTCGGCCTGATGCGGAACGAACTAACGTCGTCCGGCGATCCCGTGGGCTACATCACCTTGCGTGACGCACAGGCGCTGCAGTTCGAACTTGCGCCCCCGGCCGAACGACGCGAGGTATCGCGGGGAGGCGGGGTACAAACAAGCGACCAAATCAATGCCGTAATCGCCAAGGTGTCGCCCTACGTCCCCCTCGATGAGGTCGCCAACTCACTGACGCGATGGAAACACCTCACCACGCTTACTCAGCCACAGCAGGAAACGCTGTTGAGCAAGTTCGTGATCGAAAAATCGCGCAAGCAACAGCTTATGATCATGGTTCTATTGATAATCGTATCAGCGGTCATCATCGCATTGATAGTTTATACGCTGACCATGGACAAGGTACGCTCCATCGCCACCCTCAAATTCGTCGGTGCGCCGGACCGGACTATTGTCGGCCTCATCGTTCAGCAGGCCCTATCAATGGGAATATTCGGCTACTTCATCGGGTTGGGTCTCGTTCTCATTTTCAAGCCTTACTTTCCGCGGCGGCTGGTGCTGGACTTCGAAAGCATCGCCGTTGTGTTCGTCATAACGGTTGTCATCTGCCTTGCTGCCAGCACCCTGGGTATCCGGCTGGCGCTCAAGGTGGACCCGACCGAAGCCCTTGCCTCGTCAGGGTAAATAATGGCCGACACCAGCAAACCGGCGATCGTACACGTCGAGCATCTATCCAAGCATTTTGGGCAGGGTACGTCGCGTGTCAACGCGCTGGTCGACATCAACATGGTTGTCTATCCGGGCCAGGTCGTCGGGCTCATGGGCCCAAGCGGGTCGGGCAAGACCACGCTGCTCCATTGCATCGCCTGCATTCTGGAGCCGAGCAGTGGCCGTATCACGCTCGACGACGAGGTTGTCTATGACGAGCACTGGCTGAAATCCGATCTTCGCAGGCTGCGGCTCGACAAGATCGGCTTCATTTTCCAGTATCCCAATCTGCTGCCCTTTCTCGATGGAAGCGACAATGTCGCCCTGGTACTCGGTCTCGCCGGATACCGCTCGGCGGAAGCCCGCGCGCGCGCCGTCGAATTGCTCGACTATCTCGAGGTCGGTCATCGCAAGCACGCTTTCCCCAGGCAGCTCTCGGGCGGTGAAGCCCAGCGGGTAGCGATCGCGCGCGCTCGCCAACAAGCCACGCATAATCTTGGCGGACGAGCCGACCGCGCCGCTCGATTCGGCGCGTGCCAGAATCGTGATGAATTTGTTGCGCCAGATCGCCGTCGATCAGAGCGCAGCCATCATCGTCGTCACGCATGACGAAATGATTCTCGATCAGTTCGATCACATTTTCCGGCTGCGCGACGGTCGACTTGAGGGCGAAGTAGCTGCCAGCGAGTCGCCCCGTTCGAAGACATTGAGCGTTGGTCCCGTCGTGGTTACGCCCCACATTGGTAATGTTATCGCGGGCATCGAGACAGGAGACCGCCATGGTGCCGAGTGAGGCTGCGCCCGCGTCTATGGAGTCGAGCCCGGTGCCAGACGGATTGTGCAGCTCGTCGTCAACGCTCTCAGAATCCCGCATGTCCCGCCACATGGTGGCCCTCAAGACGGCAGGCCTCGTGGACGACCGCCGCGACGCGCAATGGGTGCGCTATCGCCGTTCGCCGAACCTCCCTCAGGAGGTCATCAAGCCTGTCGATGCCGCGCTGGTGCTGCCGACAACTCAGGAAAGGCATGCCGCATGAGTCTCAATTCCATCACCGAACGTGCACCGGGCGCCGGCCCGTCGACCGCCAAGTGGATCGGATGGACGGTCGCTGCTCTGGCTGTTTGGGGCGTTGTCTACAGCCAACTCGTTCCATTCTCGGACTTGGTCGTCACATCGACGCACATCGACCCCAATAGTCATCTCGGCGAGGCGATCAGCTTCTTCGCTTACGACACGCCGAAGGTTCTGATGCTGCTCACGCTGGTCGTGTTCGGCATGGGCGTCGTGCGCAGCTTCTTCTCGCCGGAGAAGACCAGGGCAATGCTTGCCGGGAAGCGCGAAGGCGTCGGTAATGTGCTGGCTGCGTCGCTCGGCATCGTCACGCCGTTTTGCTCTTGCTCAGCCGTGCCGCTGTTCATCGGTTTTGTCAGCGCGGGCGTGCCGCTCGGCGTGACCTTTTCATTCTTGATCTCCGCACCGATGGTGAACGAGGTGGCGCTCGGGCTACTGTTCGGGCTGGTTGGCTGGAAAGTGGCGCTGACCTATCTCGTCTTTGGTCTTGCCGTCGCCATCGTCTCCGGTTGGGTCATCGGTCGGCTGCATCTCGAACATTGGCTCGAAGAGTGGGTTCGCAATATTCGTTCCGACGCGGTCGATCTTCCACCGGAACAACTCTCGGTCGTCGACCGAATTAAGGCGGGAATCGAAGCGGTCCACGAAATCGTCGGCAACGTGTGGACGTGGATCATCGCGGGCATCGCTGCCGGCGCCTTCATCCACGGTTATGTGCCGGCCGACCTGCTGGCCTCGATCATGGGACGCGATGTCTGGTGGTCGGTGCCGGCCGTGGTGCTGATCGGCATTCCCATGTACTCGAACGCCGCAGGGATCATCCCCGTGGTGACTGCGCTACTCGCAAAAGGCGCCGCACTCGGGACAGTGCTGGCCTTCATGATGTCGGTGATCGCACTGTCACTCCCGGAGATGATCATCCTTCGCAAAGTGCTCAGCGTAAAGCTGATCGCCGTGTTCGTTGGTGTGGTCGGGACCGGCATTCTGGCGGTCGGCTTCATTTTCAATGCCCTGTTCTCATGAGCTAACGGAGAATATCCATGAAGGTAGTCAAGGTTCTCGGTTCCGGCTGCAAGCGATGCGTAGCGACAGCCGAGATGGTTCAGAAGGAAGCCGACAAGTTCGGTGTTCCCGTCACCATCGAAAAAGTTACCGACTATGCGGCCATCGCCGGCTATGGCATCGCGTCCACGCCCGGGATCGTCGTCGACGGCAAGGTGGTGCATGCGGGCGGGCTGCCCAAGCCAGACGACCATGCGCGCTGGCTCGCGGCCTGAGATGAAACCGATGCTCGATACCGCGTTGGCGCCAGGCGGATCGATTCGCATGGCGGCCTCGATGCCTTCAAACCGGCGGAGCTATTTCCTTGACGCCATTACCGCTTGCATGATCAAGGGCATCGAGCGGGTGACGCCCATGCTCAAGTGCGATCCAGGGGCGTGGAAGTAAAGCTCCACGGCATCTGGCAAGACAGTCCGCCGAAAATCGTTTCGGTCAACTATGAGCTCATCGTCGATACGGACGAAGCCGGCCTACGTCTTGAGCTCTTGCATACGAATGTCCGTAAATACGGTACGATCTCGAACACCGTGGCTGCCGCAACGAAGCTCGGGGGCGTCATCCGGAGGAAGGAATAAATGCGAGCATATCGGCAATCCTGCTCCTGTCTGTTCGGGTCGTCCGGTCGCGTCTAAAGAGAAGTGGCAGCCTGTTCGAGCGGTATCGCGAAGATGCTTCGGACGTCCATCGGAGAGAAGGGCCACTTGGACCACTACAGCATTCTTTGGCGGTGTCGTTGCTGCAATCCTCGATTATCTCACCGTCGAGCCGGGGACGATTCGTCTTGTGACCAGATAGGACAGCGGCATTGCCACGGCGAAGCCCGCCATTACTGCGAGCGGTATGTTTTTCATCGCTTCAGCAGCAAGGCCGGGTACAGCCAGCACGGTGATTACGGCTGAGCCCGCAAGGGCCGTTCCCAGCACGATCCAAACGAGAAGTGAGATCTTGAACATCTGTGTGTTTCCAGGTTGAAAACAAACGCATTTTGGCTGCCTTTGGTATACGTGCATTGATCCGCGACAAATGACCTTGGTGCCTGTGGGATAGTCATTTTCTATCGACTGGCACGAAATGATCCTTAGCACTCGCGTCCTGCTTCGTAATCGTATCGGTCGCCTTAAATTCGATATCGACCGCGCTCTTGGGCAATGCTGTGCTCCCAACTTGGACCGACACGCGAATTTCGCGGGTTTGGTCCTGCCCAACTTCGACAATCATCTTACCGTCAGCGTCACGCGAGATACCCGCGACGTTAACCGTTGCGGACGGCAAGCCCGATACGTCCAGCACAAAGGTCCGATCGGCCCCTTTATTCAGAATGCGCAAAGTGTAGTCATTGCGAACGCCGCCATCTGACAAGAGGACGTAAAGCGGATTGCGTTCATGCAGCACGTTGACGCTGACGGTAGTCCGGGAAGCCAGCGCATACAGCATGATGCTGCCCACCAGCGCGATCATGGCGGCGTACAGGATCGTGCGCGGTCGGATCAGTCGGTAAATGGGCGGCTTTCCGGCCAGCCGACGCTGGCCGTTGATGTCGGTATCGTAGGCGATTAATCCCGCTGGACGGCCAATCTCACTCATGACGGTGTCGCAAGCGTCGATGCACAAGCCGCACTGAACGCATCCAAGCTGAATCCCATCGCGAATATCTACGCCGGTGGGGCAGACGTTGATGCACTGATGGCAATCAATGCAGTCGCCAGCAGGCTCGCCGTGCTGGCGAAGCTGCTCGGCTTTTTTGACCGATACACGGGGCTCGCCACGGTCGCGGCGGTAGGTGACGTTGAGCGCCCATTCGTCGGTGAGTGCGGCCTGAATCCGCGGCCACGGGCACATGTAGATGCAGACCTGTTCGCGCGCATGGCCAGCAAAGACGTAAGTCGTTGCGGTGAGGATTCCGATCCACAGATAGGCAACGAACGGTGCATGCAACGTCGCCAATTCCTTCACCAGCGTGGGCGCATCTGCGAAATACAAGACCCAAGCGCCGCCGGTCCACCAGGCAATCATCAGCCATAGGAAATGCTTGGTCGCCACCTGGCGGATGTGCGTGAACGTCCACCCGCGCTTGTCGCTCATGATCCGCTCACGGCGGTCGCCTTCGACGAAACGCTCGACAGCATAGAAGAGGTCGGTCCAGATCGTCTGCGGACACATGTAGCCGCACCACACGCGGCCAGCCACGGCATTCATCAGAAACAGGGTCATGGCCGCGATGATCAGGAGCCCCGTGAAATAGTAGACTTCCTGCGGCCACAGTTCGATGAAGAAGAAATAGAAGCGGCGATGCGGAAAATCGACGAAGACGGCTTGGCTGGGCATGCCAGGGCCACGATCCCAGCGAACGAATGGCAGGAGATAGTAGACCGCCAAGGTTATCCCAAGGATGGTCCATTTGATGCGGCGAAACCTGCCGTGGACGGCCTGCGGATAGACCTTTTTCCGTGCCTGATAGAGCGGGCCTTCAATCAAAGTTTCGCCCATGGTCTACCTCGCAGTCTTGGCGTCTGGCCAAGTTCATCGACGGTCCCGCGCTAATCAAAGCGCGCACCTGAATCAAATTCGAATGTATTGATATGATATGTTTTCGACGACCAAGCTTTGTTGATCTGAATCAACGCTGCGCCGTTCGCAGCTTCGTGAAGTCTCAACAGGAACGGTGTCCTTCCGCGGTCCGCAGCTCTGCACTTAGACGAACGTTGTGTTAACGGAACGTCCGGCGATCAGATGGCGCTTAGCGCCTTGACGATCATGTAGATTGCGACGGCAAAGATCAGCCCGGCGAAGACGCGGTTGAGCGCTCCTCTCTTGCCGGCAAGAGTTTTGGCAAACCTGGCACCGAGCAATCCTCCGAGAATGCCGCCAACAATGAACAGAACCGCAAGGGTCCAATCAACGAAGCCTGAGTAAGCGTAGCTTGCCGCTGTTGTAAGACCGAATGCCGTGACGGCCACGAGAGAGGACCCCACCGCGTTGAGAATTGGCATGCCGGTTGCGAGCATCAAGCTCGGCACAATCAGGAATCCGCCACCTATCCCGAAAAAGCCAGAGAGCGCGCCCGTTGCCAGTCCGAGACCGGCCAGCGACGGGAAATTGCTGCGATTGAGTACCACCTGCAGATCGCCATCGTCTGCGCGCCGGCGTAGCATCAGCGCTCCGACGACAAGCATGAGGAGTGCGAAGAACAGCAGAAGTCGCTGCCCATCGAGCATTTTACCGAGTATTGAGCCTCCGAATGCGCCAGCTACCCCTGCAATGGCAAAAACTCCCGCACATTGCCACTTAACATTGCCTTCGCGCGCATGGTTCGCGAGGTTGACCGCGGCATTCGCGGCTACGGCGATCGCGCTGGTTCCGATAGCAACATGCGGATTCGCGACTCCGACGAGATAGACCATGAGCGGAACGGCCAGGATCGATCCGCCGCCGCCTACGAGGCCGAGCGAGAATCCGACCAGCGAACCGGATAGCAGACCGAGTCCGGTTTGCAGCAGGGATAGCGCAATCACGTTTGTTCACCGGGCAGTCGTCCGCTTCGTACCGGAAGGAGGGAGGCGGATCAGATGGAATAATTGCAGTCATCAAGCCATGATTTGCGGCTTGGCCATCCACTCCTTGCCTCTCAGCATCGCCTTCCAGTAGATCGGCGGGAGCATCCGTTCCTTGAGGTACCATGCAAGACGGTTGGGTTTGGTGCCGTCGATAAGCCAAGCCGGGAAGCTCGGCAGCAATTTGCCATTGTAGCCGAACTCAGCGAGAACAATTTTGCCGCGCTCGACTGTGAGCGGACAGGAACCATAACCGTCGTATATGGCGTCGTTTGCCGTTGTCTTTCCGGCATCCTTCAGAAGATTGTGCGCGACAATCGGGGCCTGTTTCCGCGCGGCGGCAGCGGTTTTCGCGTTCGGCGCATTGCAGATATCGCCGAGAGCGTAGACATTCGGTCGCGTCTTGTGCCGAAGCGTCGCTTGGTCGACATCAATCCATCCGGCGCTATCGGCAAGAGGAGATACCCGAACGAAGTCCGGCGCTGTCTGCGGGGGTACGACGTGGATCATGTCGAATTCGGTCTCAATCGTCGTTTTGCTGCCATCGGCATTGGCGCGTGCAAACCATGCCGTTTTCGTAGGGCCGTCGATCCGGGTCAGGTTGTGCTGGAATTTGAGATTAGCGTCGTATCGCTCGATGTATTCCATCAGTGCCGGAACGTAATCCTTCACGCCGAACAATACTGCGCCGGCATTGTAGAAATCGATCTCGATGTCCTTGAGCGTGCCCGAGCGATACCAATGGTCGGCAGACAGATAGAGCGCTTTCTGCGGAGCGCCGGCGCACTTGATCGGCATCGGTGGCTGGGTAAACAAGGCGCGTCCGCGACGGAAATCCCTCACCAACTGCCAGGTGTAAGGCGCCAAGTCGTATCGGTAGTTCGAGGTAACGCCGTTGCGGCCAAGCGTTTCCGCCAACCCTTCGATACCGGCCCAGTTGAGTTTCAGGCCGGCTGCGATGACGAGGGAGTTGTATCGGACTACCCGGCACCCTTCGAGAATGATTGCATTCTTTTCAGGTTCGAATGCAGCGACGGCGGCTTTGATCCACTGAACGCCATCTGGAATCAGCGATCCCATGGTTCTTGCGGTCGTCCTCGCGTCAAAAATTCCAGCACCGACGAAGGTCCAGCCTGGCTGATAATAGTGGACGTCGGCCGGATCAATGATTGCAATATCGAGATCAGGTTTGCGTGCCTTCAGGCTCGAAGCGACGGCAATGCCGGCGGCACCGCCGCCAACGATCACCACATCATGGGTAATCTCCGCAACGTCCGTTGGCGTCTTCCCATTGTTGGCAATCCGTCTGACCACGCCCGACATATCGTATCCGGCACCGGCTGCGGCCGTCAGGATTCCCGAGAGGGGGTGGCCGCGGGCACCTTCGGACAGCGCCCAGAGCGTCGCCGAGCGAGTGCCGGTTCGGCAATAGGCAAAGACCGGTTTCGGGAGGATGTCGAGAAGGTTGCCGAAAGCCTGCGCATCCTCGTCGCTGACCTTGCCGGAAATGACCGGTAAATAAGCTGCGGCGAGACCAGACAGCTTAGCCGCGGACTCGATCTCTGCGAACCCGTGTTGATCAGCGCCTTCTCCATCTGGGCGATTGCAAATCACGGATTTGAACCCTGCAGCCGACAGTGCTGCAACGTCCTCCGGCTGGATCTGTTCGGAGACGGATAGAAGCGGCGTAATAGTCTTGGGCTGCACGTGATATCTCCCCGAATGTCATTTTCGTTGGCGCTTCAAAGTCAAAGTCCGTTGATGGGAACCTTCAGGAATCGCCTTCCACTGGTGTCGGGGGCAGGAAGCTTTCCAGCCTTCATGTTCACCTGTAGCGACGGAATGATGAGCTTCGGCATGTCGAGCGTCCGGTCGCGCGCTTCGCGCGTTGCGACAAATTCATCCTCGGTAATGCCATCCCGGACATGAATATTGTGAGC
>JAIEPP010000596.1 GCA_019748335.1 Xanthobacteraceae bacterium | reverse complement strand
TCCTTCAATTCCATGATCAGCGGCGTATAGGTCGCGGCGATCAGCAGATAGATCGCCGAATGATCGAACCGCCGCAGCACCCATTTGGCCCGCGACACCGGCCAGAGATTGTAGGTTGCCGACATCGCCAGCATCGCCAACAGGCCGGCCGCATAGACCGACACCGCCGCGATATCGATCGCATCGGCGTAGATGGCCGTCAGCACGATCAGCGCGGTGGCCGCCACCAGGCCGAAACATATCCCGATGATATGCACGACGCCGTCGGCGATCAGTTCGGCCCGGTCGTAGTTCCACGACATGGTGCCGGCCGCCGCGTGGATCGAAGTCGAGGCAATTTGCTTCAGTCTGAAGATCGTCATGACGGCCTTCCGATGGGGTCAGGGAGCCATAAGACATTAAGCCATAAGACTCGGGTCCTGCGAGGTCAACGAACCCTTCAAAAGCCGGATTCGCCCAGAAACGCGACCGAATGATGAAGCTTGATTTCGGCCCGCCAATCGCCACTTTTCGAGGGTCTGCCCCTCCTCTCCCACATCGAGCTTTTCGCGCCCGCATGGCCCCGAGTTTTCAGGATATCGTCGAGGAAGCGCGCCTGTCGGCGCGGGCGCTATTGGATTACGGCGAGGGTTTTTTCAATCCCACCGTGCGGCTCGGGGTCACCGGCCTGTCGCGCGCCGGCAAGACCGTGTTCATCACGGCGCTGATCCACGGCCTCACCCGCGGCGGCCGGTTTCCGGTGTTCGAGCCCTATGCCTCGGGGCGGATCGCCAAAGCCCGGCTGACGCCGCAGCCCGACGACGCGGTGCCGCGCTTCGCCTATGAAGAGCACGTCCGCACCCTGATCGAACAGCGGCGCTGGCCGAGCTCCACCGTCGACATCTCCGAGTTGCGGCTGGTGATCGACTATCAGCGGCAAAATGGCGCGGACCGCACGCTGACCATCGACATCGTCGACTATCCCGGCGAGTGGCTGCTCGACCTGCCGCTGCTCTCCAAAAGCTACGAACAATGGTCGGCCGAGAGTCTCGCACTGTCGCGCGAGGGTCCGCGCGTAAAACTCGCGGCACCCTGGCATGCACATCTGGCAACGCTGAGCGCCGAAGGCCGCGAGGACGAACAGGCTGCCCTGTCGACCGCAAAGCTGTTCACGGATTATCTGCGCGCCTGCCGCGACGATCGCTTCGCCATGAGCCTGCTGCCGCCCGGCCGTTTCCTGATGCCGGGCAACATGGCGGGCACGCCGGCGCTGACCTTTGCGCCGCTCGACGTCGCCACCGACGGCACCGCGCCCGACGGTTCGCTGTGGGCGATGATGAAGCGCCGATACGAGGCTTACAAGGACGTCGTGGTGCGGCCGTTCTTTCGCGACCATTTTTCAAGGCTCGATCGCCAGATCGTGCTGGTCGACGCGCTGTCCGCCTTCAACGCCGGACCGGAAGCGCTGTACGATCTCGAAGCCGCGCTATCAGGCATTCTCGATTGCTTCCGGATCGGCCGCAGCACCTTGCTCAGCAACCTGTTCCGGCCGCGGATCGACCGCATTTTGTTCGCCGCCACCAAGGCCGATCACCTGCACCATTCCAGCCATGACCGTCTCGAGGCGGTGTTGCGGCGCGCGGTCGCCAAGGCCGCCGACCGCGCCGAAGTTGCGGGAGCTGCGATCGACGTCGTCGCGCTATCCGCCGTGCGCGCCACCCGCGAGGCCACGGTCACGCGCGGTCGCGACAAGTTGCCGTCAATCCTCGGCACGCCCGCGCCCGGCGAGATCGCCAATGGCGAGACCTTTGACGGCGAGACCGAGGTCGCGACCTTTCCGGGTGACCTGCCCGCCGACCCCGCGGAACTCTTCAACGGCGGCTTTCGCGGCCTTTCCAGCGCGTCGTCCGAGAAAGCCGACTTCCGCTTCCTCCGGTTCCGGCCGCCGCTGCTGGAGCACGAAAGCGGCAAGGAGCCCACGCTGCCTCACATCCGCCTTGACCGCGCCCTTCAGTTCCTGATCGGAGACCGACTGCAATGAACGAGAAAACGCCGCATCGGCGGCCGGCAACGTTCAAGCTCGACGATCCCGGCGTGGTCGTGATGGATTCCGACGAGACCGGCCATCTCGCACGCGGCACGGTGCGCATCACGCCGGAGAGCGACCCTTCATTACTGCCGGTGCCGATCGATATGCCCTTGGTGCCGGTGCGCCGCGGCTTTCGCTGGGGCACGCTGTTCTGGGTCGCCGTCGGCGGGCTGGTGCTGCTCGGAACTGGTTTGGGCATCGTCAACCTGATCGAGGATCTGTTCGCGCGCAACGAAAGCCTCGGCTTCGTCGGACTGGGCTTGGCGATGGCGGCGACGCTGGCGCTGACGGTGGTGATCGCGCGCGAAGCGTTCGGCCTCGCACGCCTCGCCACCATTGAGAAACTTCACCTGCGTGCGGCAGAGGTCTTGCTCAGTGATGACCGCGAATCCAGCCGGGCCATCGTCGTCGATCTCGTAAAACTCGCGCACCAGAACCCGCAACTGGCCCGCGCCCGCGCGGCGCTGGCCGGCCATGCCGACGACATCATCGACGGCGCCGACATGATCAAGCTGGCCGAGCGCGAATTGATGACGCCGCTCGATCAGGAAGCGCGCCGCCTGGTGTCATCGGCGGCGCAGCGGGTGTCGATCGTCACCGCCGTCAGCCCGCGCGCGCTGATCGACGTGCTGTTCGTGTTCGTGGCTTCCTTACGGATGATCCGGCAACTGGCGCTGCTCTACGGCGGCCGGCCGGGCACGCTCGGCATGGTCCGCCTGATGCGTCATGTCATCGGGCACCTTGCGATCACAGGCGGCATGGCCGCCAGCGACAGCCTGATCCAGCAGATGCTCGGTCACGGCATCGCCGCCAAGCTTTCACAACGGCTCGGCGAAGGCGTGCTCAACGGCCTGCTCACCGCGCGGCTCGGTCTCGCTGCCATCGACGTCACTCGTCCGCTGCCGTTCACCGCGCTGCCGCGCCCGGCGCTCGCCGATCTCGCGAAGGATCTGTTGCGCAAGAAAGACGACGAAGGGTAGCGCTAGCGCCGTGAACTCGCCGCCGCGACGGTCAGGGCGATAGCCGCGGGATCGCAGCAGAACACGATCAAGAGTATCAGCCACCGAACCGCAACTTCGGGCCCGGCACCGACCATCAACGCAAGATACTGGATCGGGCCGGCGGACGCTTCGATACGGAAACGTTCCGCGGCCAGCGTCGCGCGTTGCGCCTGTAGTCCAACCAGCGTTGCCGTCGCCGCCTGCCGCTGCGTCTCCAAGCCATCCCGCGTCACGCGCTGCTGAGTGGCGATGGTGATGGCCCGGGTCACCCAACCGCGCCGCGTCGATTCGCCCACCGCCCGATCGATTTGCGCGACGCGACTGTCGAGATCGGCAACAACAGCCGATTGCGCCGTGACGCGGGCGTCGAGCGCCTCGATGCGCTCGGCGACGCCTGCACGCGCCGAGGCCGCCACGCTGACATGGGTCTCGACCAGCTTGCCGAACACACCGGCGGCGTTGATGAGCGCAAGGCCGGCCACGAGTGCGACCATGACCGAGCGCATTTTCCATCCGACCCGGCGCCAATGCGCGGCCAGCCATCCGGCCATCACGAGCTTGCCGGCCTCCATCGTGGCGGCGAGCACCATGACCGCCACCGGAGCCCCGGGAAATATTTCGGCCATGCCAGTGACCGAAAAATAGGCGGCCACCGTCGCCAGCGCTACAGCCGCAACGAGGGC
Source organism: Xanthobacteraceae bacterium (assembly GCA_019748335.1). GTDB lineage: Bacteria > Pseudomonadota > Alphaproteobacteria > Rhizobiales > Xanthobacteraceae > Bradyrhizobium. Next base: position 5,031 of record JAIEPP010000596.1, on the reverse strand, counting down.
AAGGATCCCGCTGGTGCGTTCTGGCGTGGCGGGAACAACTTCAGGAACCGCTTCCACCACGATAGGGGCGGCGGAAACCGGCAGCGGCGCGCCGGGCGCTTCTTTCTTGCCGCCGGACCTGGTGGCCTTGGTGCGACTCTGCGCCGAAGCGGAGCGGCTGCGCTTCGTTGCCGCCGAGGATGCTTTTGCCGATAGTTCAGCCCTTATGTTTTCGATGGTCGCGGCGTAATCTTCGGCCTCGAGCATGCGCGGCGTGCTTCCGCCAGCGGCCGAAGACGCGGCAACAACCGCATCCCGGTCCTGATCGTCAGCGACATCCTCGACGTGCTTGCGAATCGCAGACTTCGACACCGAAACATTCCTTGTGGAACCTTCGATGCAATTATATCGCCAGAAGGAGGCCGCAGCGTGTTAACGATGCACGCGCCGTAATTTAGGACGAAGATTGTTGCACTAATGTCTCATCCCGAAACGTGCATCTTCAACGCCCGCTCGAGCAGCTCCAGCCGGTCCTGGCCCCAGAAAATCTCGCCCGACGGCAGGACATAGCTGGGCGCACCGAACACGCCTGCGGCCAGCGCCTCTGCGGTGAATTGCTCAAGCATTGCGTCGAGCTCGCTGTCCGAAGCACCTCGGCGCAACTCCGCGATATCGAGGCCTGCACGCGCGGCCGCGGATGCGAGGGTCGCGGGATCGGAGAGTGTTTCCTCGCGCTCCCACACCGCACGCCCGAACTCCAGCGACAGCCGGTGGGCATCTTTGCCTTGCAGCTTGGCTGCGATCACAAGGCGTGTCGCCGCGCTGTCGTCGCAGGGAAAATATTTGGGCTCCACGACCAGCGGAATCCCCTTCACTTCACGCCAGCGCCTCAACTCCATCAATCGGTAGGCCTGCCGCTGCGGCGAGCGTTTTGGCAGCGGAAGCCCGCCGGTCTGTTCGAAGATCGGTCCGAACTTGGCGGGCTTGACGTTGACGGTCACATTATTCCGTCGGGCGATCTCGGCAAATGCCGCGCTGCCGAGATAGGTCCAGGGCGAATTCAGTGACAGATAGTAGTCGACGGTGACGGGCATGGTTTTGAAATTTCCGGAAAGAGGTCAGGCTATGAACGGACTATAGCGTTTTCGGGCGCCGCGAATACGGCTTGCATGCGCCAATCTGTCCCGCCTCGCGCCCATGGCGCAAGCCGGGCGATGCGTTACCCTTCCGGGAAATCCAGGGAGAGAATCATGCCAGCGAAACTAGATCGCCGCCGCTTCATCGCTGCCGGTACGGCGGCAGCCGCGATGCCGCTCCTCGCACATGGCGCCGCGGCGCAGGCCCCATGGCCGTCGCGGCAGATCCGCATGATTTGCACCTATCCCGCGGGCGGGCAGACCGACCTGCTGGCGCGCGCCTTCGGCGAGTTTATCTCCAAACAGGTCGGGCAAACCGTCTTCATTGAGAACAAGGCGGGTGCCGCCGGCTCGATCGGCACCGCCGAAGTCGCGCGTTCGGCGCCGGACGGACACACCGTCCTGTGCTCGATCTCGACCACCTATGTGATGAACCGGGTGATGATGAAAAATCCCGGCTACGACATGGACAAGGATCTCGCGCTGGTCAGCGTCATTCCCGGCGCAGGGCTGCCGCTGGTGGCGAGCGCTAAATCCGGCGTCAAGACGCTGGCCGACTTCGTCGCTTTCGCGCGCCAGAGCGGCAAGGTGAACTTCGGCACCTACAGCGCCGGCTCGGCGCCGCACATGACGATCCATGAACTCAACAAGCAATATGGCCTCAACATCGAGCCGATCCACTATCGCGGTGAAGCGCCGATGTGGACAGGCATCGCGGAAGGCACGCTCGATGCGGCGATGGGAAGCTATACCGGCGCACAATCGGTGCTGCAAAGCGGCCGCGGCGTGGCATTTGCGGTGCATTCGAAGAAGGTCGACGCGCTGCCTGATGTCAAGACGCTGCCCGAACAGGGCGCAACATCAAAATTTTTCACCGTCAGCGGCTTCACCGGCTGGGCATTGCCGAAGGCGACGCCGCAGCCGATCGTCGACCGGCTGGCAGAGCTGTGTGTGGCGGCCAACAAGGATCCGAAGGTGAAGGAAGTGCTGGCAACCTTCGTGCTCGAACCGGCGCTCGGCTTCAAGGAAACCAACGCACTATATCAGCGCGAATTGCCGGTCTGGATCGAGAGCGCGCAGTCGCTCGGCATGGAGCCGGTCTAGCTGCGCGCCGGCGATGGCCTGCAACTGCCCGGCTGCCCGGCAGGCGTGACACCGGCCAAGCATCGCGGGACTTCTAGCGCTCGGCGTTCACCAACTGGTAGGTGCCACGCTCGAACGTGTCGTAGGTGGCCAACGCCTTGGCGTCGGCGAACGGCAGATATTGCATCATGATCACGCCGGCGATGCCTTTGACGGGATCAACCCAGAAGAAGGTGTTGTTGATGCCGCCCCAGCTCAGGCTGCCCGGCGAGCGTTTGCCCGGCACCTGATTGGTCGTGATCAGGAAGCCGAGCCCCCATTTGTCCTTGTTGTCGTCGATGAAGGTGAAGTCGGCACTGCGCGGCAGCGCGCTCTTCAGCGCGGGCACCGAAACCGCGCCGATGTGGTTCTGCCCCATCAGCGCCACCGTTTCGGCTTTCAGCACGCGTGCTCCATCCAGCGCGCCGCCGTTCAGCAGCATACGGACGAAGCGCCCGTAATCGTCGGCGGTCGAGGCTAGGCCTCCGCCACCGATCGGCGCCGCGATGGTGAGCCCGAGCTGCGGCTTTTGCAATTCGACGGCGCCGTCCATGCGTTCGCCGCCGCGCTGCTGTTGCGCCACCAGCCGCGGCCCCTTGGCTTCCGGCACATTGTAGGAGGTGTCGTTCATCTTGAGCGGGATGAAGATGTGCTCGCGGAAGTAATCCTCGAGCTTCTGGCCGGACACCGCCTCGACCATCTTGCCGACGACGTCGGTCGAAGTGCTGTAGTGCCAGCGTGTGCCGGGATCGAACAGCAGCGGACCGCCGAACGGATAGGTCTCGCCGGCGCGCGGCTTGAAATCGCGCCAGATCGCGCTGGTGAAGGGATAGGCCAGTCCGGACGTGTGGGTCAGGAAGTGCCTGACGGTCGGTTTGCTTGCGGCCGGGCGGAGCTTGTAGGCCCCGGTCGCCGGATCGAAGTTTTCAATGACCTGCTGGTTCGCAAGCTCCGGCAAATATTTTTCCGCGGGATCATCGAGCGTGAGGCGCCCCTGCTCGACCAGTTGCATCAGGGCCACCGAGGTGACCGGCTTGGTCATCGAGGCGATGCGAAACAGTGCATCTGCCGCCAGCGGGCGTCCGGTCGCGACGTCGGCGACGCCGAAGGCACTCTGATAAAGCACGCGATCGCGATCCGTGACGAGCGCCACCACGCCCGGCACATCCTTGCGCTCGACCGCGGCGCGCAGGCTAGAGTCGAGGGTCGCGGCCCCCGGTGATTGTTGTGCACTTGCAGTACCGGCCAACGCAGAAACCCCAACACCCATGGTGAAGACCATTCCGACTATCTTTCGATTCATGGAAGCCTCCCTGTTGCGCTTGGCCCGGGCATCGCTCGCGCAGATCTCCCGAAGCCAGCATTCGCCCGAAGCTATTGTTCTTGTTTGACGCCCGGTCGATGACAACATGGCGCTGCATCGCCCGGTCGCATCGTATCATTAGCACCTGCGATCTAGTGAGTCTCGAATTCTCTCGAACCGCGAATGGCTTGCTCCGCAATAGTGGTTGCCGCCCTTCTACGAATGCCTTGCGCTGCATTTAGGAATTCGCCTCTGGGCTGCTGCCCACCCGTCTGGTGTGGCGCGGATCGCCTTCACGATGTCGGATCGAGCACCCGCTAGAACGGTTGAAACGAAATGCAAAACAGATCTATCAACGTCATTGCGAGCGGAGCCCCAGGGCGGCGAAGGGAAGCGTGCCCACCCTCGCAAAAAACAGTGCGCACGGTGCCAGCGCGCCTTTGGTCCACCCTACGAAGCGTTGGCGCCGCGCATTACCCCCGCCAGCACGCGCCATTTGAACAGCGGCGAATCCGGCGGCGGCGACAGATCGGGAGTCCAGCCGGTGATTTTCTCCAGCGCATAGGTATCCATCACGATGCCGCGCCAGCTTCGCTCGACGCGCTCGAGCGGTTGCCGTTTGGCGGAAGTGATATCCCATAGCGGCAGGGCGTTGTCCGGCTCGCGGCCGACATAGAGGCCGCTATGATCCCTCACCAACGCCATGCCGGGATCGCGGAAATCCTGAAACCTGCCGCGCTCGTTGACCTGGATCACCGGCACGCCGCTGCCGTTGAAGTACCAGCGCAGCATCGCATAGGTGCGATAATCCGTGGTCGCGATCCAGGTCGCGCCAGTCTTCTGCAACTGGTCGCGCGCGCGCTCGACGACGCGCTGATAGCCGGCCTCGCCGCCGACCGGATCGGCCCGGCCGATGAAATTCCAGGGGGCGGCGACGTAATAGAGGAACACGCCGACCACGAAGGCAATGCCGGAAATCACGGCCACCCTCGCCCAGCCGAACGACGACTTCACCATCCAGTCCGGCCAGCCGTCACGCGACAACAAGGTGAGATTGATCGCGGTAGCGGCAAAGCCGGCCGGCCACAGGAACATCGGCCAGGTATCGCCGACCCGCAGCGTCAGCGACTTCCAGAAGAAATACAGGAACGGCACCAGCACCGCGGTCGACAGCAGGATCGCGACCGGCTCGCGCGTCCGATAGCCGCGCCACGCCGTCAGCGTCACGCCGGACAGCACCACCGGCAGCAGCACGAACCCGACCAGGCCGAACTGAAGCCCGATGAATTCGCCGACCGTGCGCCACGACAACGCATGCGTCGCCACCGCGCGGACGAACTGAAAGCGAAACGACGCCCAGTCGTGCTGCGCATTCCAGACCAGCACCGGCAGGAACACGACCGCGGCGATCAGGGCCGCCAGCCATGGATAGGGGCTGAACAGCCAACGCCGCCGCCAGTCCGGCACCAGCACGAACGCCACGACCGCCGG
>JAIEPP010000530.1 GCA_019748335.1 Xanthobacteraceae bacterium | reverse complement strand
CGATTGGCGCTCTTGATCCCGTGCGGCTTCGTCTTGCCGGATCCCCGGGCCTAGCGGGTGCGGGTCGATGGCGGGGTGGCCGGTTCGGATGACTGCGCGCTGGCAAAGGAATGCCGCAGACTGTCGATTGATTCGGTCAAGGTCCCGACCTGTTCGGAAAGCTTTCGCGTGTCGGCCTGCTGCGCGGCGAGCAGGCGGCGCACGGTCGTCAACTGATCCTGCACCACCTGCAACTGGTCGATCGATTCCTGCTGGGTCGCTTCCAGACCCTTGGTCTTTTCGACCAGTTGCTCTGAAGCTTGCGCGGTGCGGGCCTGCAATTGCCGGGTTACGACCATCCGATCGGTCTCGGGCACGGTGCCGGTATAGCTGCGCCAGAGCGTGATCGAGCCTATTCCCAACAGAACGATGGCAAGGGCAACGGCACCGATGGCGATCGGCTGTCCGCCGATGCGTCCGAGGGAGCCGGTATTCCGGGAGGCGAATTCGGTCATGAGACTCCAAAGCCGCAGGTGATTTGCAATGACCTTGAATACCACAGGCAGTGCAGCGCTAAAACCCGGGATTTACCGGTTGTTGACGTTTCTCGGACGAAAACCTCATGGAATCAGGCTTTTCCGGGGCGCGGCGAATCCGAAGGATCAACCGTCAGCGTCGTTTCGCTGCATGACGTCGCCGATCACTGGAGGTTGGCACGGATGAATTGCCCGGAGCTTGCCAGTGCGCGGCGGCCATCTTCCAGGGCGGCATTCCAGACCGGCCACGCGTGGATCATGTGCGGCCAGATTTCGAGCGTGACGCCGACGTCGGCGGCGCCGACAGCCTCGGCAAGGCGCGTGGCGTCCGCCAGCAAGGTCTCGGCCGATCCGACCTGGATCAGGGCCGGCGGAAAGCCGGTGAAGTCTGCGAACAGTGGCGAGATCAGGGGATCGCGGCGATCGATCGGCGCCGGCGCATAGGCATCCGCGAGTTCGCCGAGATAGGCCTTGTGGATCAGCGGATCGACGGTGTCCTTTGTCTGCAGCGTGGCGCCGGACATGGTCAGGTCGGTCCAGGGCGAAAGCAGCCACGCGCAGCCGGGCAGATCCTCGCCGGACGCGCGCAATCGCGCGATCAGAGCGAGCGTGAGATTGCCGCCGGCGCTGTCACCGCCGACCGCGATGCGCTTCGCCGCGATGCCTTGCTTGCGCAGGAAGCGCCACGCGGTGAGCGCGTCTTCATGCGCGGCCGGATAGGGATGCTCGGGGGCGCGCCGGTAATCGATCGCAAGCGTCCGCGTGCGCGCCGCGCGGCCGGCTTCCGTCACCAGGCGGCGGTGGCTGACGATCGAACCGGAGCAGTAACCGCCGCCGTGAAAATACAGCAGCACGCGTGATGCGTCGCTGTCCGGAACCCGCGACCATTCGCCCGCGACGCCACCGCAATCGACCGCTTCGCATGTGACATCCGGCGCCACCGGCCAGGTCGACCCGACCTCGTCAAGGCGCTGGCGCCGCTCGGCCCACCCGACGGGGCGCGGTTTCGAGCCGAGCAGAGCGCGGATGCCGTCTATCTCGCTGGTGGCCAAGGTATGGTCTCCCTCAGAGGCCTGTCAGCATCTCACTTTCGCCGATGAGACCACAAGCGTCTTGCCGGGATAGGTCGCTAACGCCAATTCAGGGGCTGCCATGCCACGGTGCATTGGCTGTCACAGGTTTTACAGTGAACCGGTTGGTCGAAGGTGTTAGCCAACTCCCACTGCTGCGACCGGTTGCTCCACTGCGCGACGGCGTGGCAGATGAGATCGTCCGACTGGCAGCGCGAGCACACCGGCGTAGAGCGCGTGTCACGCTGAACGGCATTGGGTCTCGGACCTGCATTCAGGTTGAACGGATTGACAAGTAAGGCATTCCGCATCGCATTCCCCATCCGTCGGAGTTTCGCTCCGAGATGAGTCGTCAGCATAGGCGGGGAGTGACGTGAATGTCTTCAGGCCGGGCGCGCTCTCTTGTGGATGGCGCCGATGTCGGCGTCGTGCGTTGCGGATACCCCACACACGCCGCAAAAAAAGATGCGGCCGAGCTTTGGGGGAAGCTCGGCCGCGCGCGATCCGGTCTGGGACGGGGAGGGGTGGGGATGTGACCGGGTCGCGGGTTGGTAAATCCTTGTTCGTTATCGATTCTGTGAAGAGGCCGTGGCCACCGCCGGGCGGTTGTCACCGAGCGAGACCCACACATTGGGATCGCTCTGCGACTGACGCTTGACGAAGCGGTAGCCGGTCTCGGTCCACGCCACGACGCTTTCGTTCTGGTTGTCGAGAACGAACTCGCCCTTATCCGTTTTCACCGTCAGCACCGCGTGGCCTTCGCCCTTCTTGTCGCGCACCACCGTGATCAACAGCGCTTCGCGCGGCCATCCGGCGTCGATCAGCATCTTGCGCTTCAGAAGCACGTAGTCTTCGCAGTCACCGTAACCATCCGTCGGCAACGACCACTTTTCGATCACACCCCAATGGTCGATGTCGGTGATCGGCTTGACGGTTTCGTTGACCCACTTGTTGACCCGCACCAAGTCCCGCCATGCCGTCTGCGACATCACGATGTCGCGGGGCTGTGACGCACCACCGCGGCAGTCGCCGGGATTCTCGGCGCAAAATTCGACCCAACCGATCGGCGAACGCGTGGCATCGCCGAGGTTGGCATAGAGCGCGTCGCCGGCTTTCGCCGAGACGCTCATTGAAGCGCTCATTCCCAAAAGGATGGCGACGACCGCCAGTCCCTTTCCCTGTCCCCTGAACAACATTGTGGCCCCCGTTTCTTGTTGGGACCATGTTTCGCACAGAGGTTTTGCGCGGCGGCTAAGTCAGACAAGTACATTTGACGCGAATACAAGTAAAAGCTGCCGAAAATTCGATCTATACTTGAATCGAATTCGACTAAAATTTTAGACAACCGCAATTGATTCAAATTTTATGCATTAACGCACCGGGCGTTGTTGCAATGGCGTTTCCAGGCGCAACGGCGCCCGGCGTTAACCGACTTCGGCGAGTGCCAGGCCGGGGAAAGGCGGTGTCCGGCGCTGAGAAAGGCGGCTTGGCCGTGGAAAAACCTGCCATCGCCGGCTTCCGCCGTTTACGGCGCGCTAACGCTGTCTGCGATGACCGCAAATCCGGCCGCGAAAAGCGACGCTTGGCAAAGCGCTGCGGCCGTGCCTCCATGGGCAAAAAGCAAGGGAGGTGGTCATGAGACGGTTCGTATGGACTTTGCCAGCATTGGTGTGCGTGACGATCGCGACCGGGGCCCAGGCGCAAGGGAAGATCAATCCCACCGACCCGCAGCCGACCTGCCCGATGTGTCCGGGCACCTATATCCCCTTAAGCGAGCTCGAGGCCTACACCAGCAAGGCGCTGGCGGAAAAGCTGATCGACCAGCAGGTGCGGGATATCGATATCGGCAAAGCCAATATCGGCATCGGGATGGTCCATCGCGGCAAGCTGGACAAGCCCAATCCGGATTCGGTCGCCGAACACGACCAGATCAGCGAGGTCTATCATGTGATATCCGGCGCTGCGACGCTGGTGCTGGGTCCCGATATCGTCAACCGGCAGCGGCGGCCGGCGACCATGCGCACCGTCGTCGAGTTCAACGGTCCCGGCAACAACGGCTCCGAGGTCCGCGGCGGCATCGCCTATGAGATCAAGGCCGGCGATGTCGTGGTGATTCCGGCCGGCACCGGGCACTGGTTCACCAAGATCGAGGACCACATCGATTATCTGATGGTGCGGATCGATCCGGACAAGGTGACGCCGCTGAAGAGCGAGGCGCAATCAAAGGACTATCTGTCGAAGCCGGCGAAGAAGGGGGACTAAAGCGTTTTCAAGCGAAGTGGGAACCGGTTCGCGTGAAGAAAACGCGTCAAAAAAAAGTAACCCTTACCTTGCGGTAACCGCTTCCTCGATGGTGTCGCCGTTCTGCTCGTGGACGAACTCGAGCGCGAAACCTTCTTCGAGATTTCGCACCACCCGCGACTGCACCTTGCCGAGCATGACCAGCGATTTCAGTGGCGGGCGGTTTTCGGCGGCGATCGCAGCACCCGACAGCGACAGGTCCATGATCCGGCAAGTCATCTTGCTGCCGTCCTCGAGGGTCATCAGCGCGATCGGGTTGCGCGGCACGATACGGTCGTGGCGGCGGTCTTCCGGCAGGTTGAGGATATCGCGGTTGGCAAGCCAGGTGAGCTGGGCGGCGAGCTTGTCGCGCTTGCGCGCGGTGGCGCCGACCGTCATCGCAAAGCCGTTGTCGATGATGCGGGTGATCTTGCCTTCGACCCGGCCGATATGGTCGAGATAGGCGATCACGCGGTCGCCGACGTTACCGATGCCGGGCGCCAGCAAAGCCAGGCCACCCGGCGACATATTGATGATCTGGCAGGGAAATTCGCGCCGGTCGGGCAGCATGTAGCGGCCGAGCAGGTGGACCTTGACGCGCTGAAATCGCCGGCGCTCCTGGGCGGCCGGGATGCTCGGTGATTTCTTCTGCGCAAACGACATCTGGCTACCCGACAGCCGGTCCTTCGGTGTCTAAATGACCCTAAGGCCGACAAGGTTAACGAGTAGTTAGCGATGGTTGCGTGAAGCTTGGGCGTGACGTGGCGTGCGGTCGCGGGGGGCAATCCGGTCTGACGGCAGCGCCCAGGAGCCGGGCCCAGAGGGCTCCCCCGCGCGGATTCCGGATGTCGACCGACGCGGCGGTTATGCGAGCAGCTGCTTTTCGATTTCGTGGACGGGCATCCTGACCAGGTCCTTGGCCAGTTCGCCTTGAAGCGCCTTTTGTACCGCGGCCGAGTAGTCCGACCGGATCATGCCGAGCGCGCGCGGTGACGCCACCATCGTCAGCGCCGAGGTTTCGCCGCGCGTGACCGCGACATCGAGCCGCTCCGCCAGCGCCTTCAGGAACGAACGCTCGGCCTCGTCGTGCCAGTCGGTCTGTTCGACCGAGCTTCGCGCGCCCATCGAGCCGTGCAGGCGCCCGGGCGCATCGCTGCCCTGTTCGTGCGTGGAGAGATCAGGGTGCTCGCGGACTTCCCTGGTGTGCAGGTTCGGGAACATGCGATCGCCGAGATTTTCGAGGATCAGTGCCTTGCGGCCGTCGCAGACGACGATCCAGTCGCCGGTACCGATTTTCATCTTGTTCATGGAAGTGCTCCCAAACGCGGTCTGAAGTGGATCAAAGCGGTTGTTCGAAATCCTCGAAGGATTTGCCGAACTGCGACAGCGCCTCCTCGAGATAATCCGCCAGCATCGGCGTTCCCGTCAGGTAGGCCGCGGTGCGGTTGTTGTGGGCGCGCGAAGCCTCGGCGCGGAGATCCTTCCAACCGTCGAGATCGCCGTCGCCGCGGCCGAGCCACATCAGCGCGACGAGATCGGTCTGCTCGTCCACATTCAGATCGCGAATGAAGCCGGCGAGCTCCGAGCGATCGGTCCGCTTGCTGAGATCCTCGAGGCCGTGGACGGCGTCATCGTCGGCCGCACCGGAATTCGAGTCGAGTTCAGCCGCCGAACCTTCGGATTGCCGCGCCTTGGAGACGATGAAGAACACCTTTTCAGGCGAGATCGACAGGTTTGGAGCGTTTCGCATCGTGGATACCTCTTGGCGCAGACTTGTCGGCGCAGACTTGCCTGCCATTGCTAGGCACTTCCGGCAGAAAGACTTTGCGCAGGATCAATGAGAAAGACGTAACCGGCTCCTGGCATAGCTGGCTTGGGGGGCGAGCCGGCCGCGGCCGTTGTCGGCCGTTTGATCCAACGCAACACGGTGCGGGTCGTTCCGGTCGATCCTGCCTCATCGGGGAGGACCGTCATGACCGTTGCAGAGCCACGCGCCGCCAGTCTCGCCAAGCGCGATAGCGACCAAAGCTGGATCAGGGCCAATTGGGGGCTGCTGCTGGCGACGGCCGTCCTTGCCGCTATTCTGATGTTGCCGACGCCTGCGGATCTGCCGGTCGCAGCCCATCGCATGCTCGCTATCCTCGGCTTCGCCGTCATTGTCTGGATGACGGAAGCGGTCGATTACGCGGTTTCGGCGCTCATCATCGCAGCCCTGATGGCGCTGCTGCTCGGGCTGGCGCCCAGCGTCGCCAATCCCAAGGTATTGATGGGCACCAGCGCCGCGCTGGCGCTGGCGTTCAGCGGTTTTGCCAACACGGCGCTGGTGCTGGTGGCGGCGGCACTGTTTCTGGCGGCGGCCATGACCTCAACCGGCCTCGACAGGCGCATCGCCTTGACCATCCTGTCACGGGTCGGCACCGAAACCCGCAACGTCGTCATCGGCACCATTCTGGTCGGCTTCGTCATCGCGCTGATGGTACCGTCGACCACGGCGCGGGTCGCTTGCCTGGTTCCGATCACGCTCGGCATCATCGCCGCCTTCGGTGTCGACAAACGCGGCGCGTTTGCCAGCATGCTGATGATCACGACGGTGCAGACCGCCAGCATCTGGAATGTCGGCATCAAGACCGCGGCGGCGCAGAACATGGTGGCGATCGGCTTCATCGAGAAGGCCTTCGGCACCACCATCACCTGGCTCGACTGGCTGATCGCGGCCGGACCGTTCGGCGTCCTGATGTGCATTGCGCTTTATTTCGTGATGACGATCATGATGCCGCCGGAAGTCGCCCATGTGCCGGGTGGCCGTGATGGGATCAGAAAATCGCTGTCGGAACTCGGTCCGATGAAGCCGTCGGAGATCAAGCTGCTGCTGCTGTCGGTCTGCCTGATCGCGCTGTGGGCGACCGAAGGCGTGCTGCACAAGCTCGATACCAGTACCACGACGATTGCCGCCGTTGCGCTGATGTTCATGCCGGGCTTCGGCATCATGACCTGGAAGGAGGCGCAGCCCAGAATTCCGTGGGGCACGATCGTGCTGTTCGGTGTCGGCATCAGCCTCGGCACCGCGCTGCTGCAGACCAACGCGGCGACCTGGCTCGCCAATATCGTCGTCAACGCGTTCGGTCTGAAGAACGCCACTGCGATGTTCATCCTCGGGGTGATGAGCCTGTTCCTGGTCGTGATCCACCTCGGCTTCGCCAGCGCCACGGCGCTGGCATCGGCCATGATCCCGATCATCATCGCCGTGCTCAAGGGGGTTGCGACATCGGGCATCAACGTCATCGGCATGACCATGCTGCTGCAGTTCGTCGTCAGCTTCGGCTTCATTCTGGTGGTGAACGCGCCGCAAAACATGGTGGCCTACGGAACCGAAACCTTTCGCGCGCGGGATTTCGTCCGCACCGGCCTGGTGCTCACCGTCATCGCGCTGGCGCTGGTGATGCTGCTCGGTGCGACCTATTGGCACTGGCTGGGTTACACGTAGCGTTTTCGAGCGAAGTGGGTACCGGTTCGCGTGAAGAAAACGCGTCAAACCAAAAACCTGGAGCCGGTTCTGATTCAATCAGAACCGGCTCCACTTGCGTTGAGGCGCTGCAAACGACCATTGTGCCGCGGCGGCAACTGGTGAGAAGATGAGGGGCGTCGACGAGCGGCATAAAGCCGCCGAACAATAAAAACAGGGAGACGAATTCATGAAGTGGCAAGCCATCGTTGCGGCAGCCGTCATCTCGGTCACATCAGCGGCAAGTGCGGCAGACAAGAAATACGGTCCGGGTGTGACCGACACCGAGATCAAGCTCGGCCAGACCTCGCCCTACAGCGGACCGGCCTCCGCCTACAGCGTCATCGCCAAGGCCCAGCTCGCCTACTTCAAGATGATCAACGACCAGGGCGGCATCAACGGCCGCAAGGTCAACCTGATCAGCATCGACGATGCCTACAGCCCGGCCAAGACCGTCGAACAGACGCGAAAACTGGTCGAGCAGGAAGAGGTGGCGGCGATCCTCAATCCGCTGGGCACGCCGACGGGACTTGCGGTGCGGAAATATCTCAACGACAAGAAGGTGCCGCAACTGTTCGTCGGGGCCGGCGCCACGCTGTGGGGCGACCACGAGCATTTCCCGTACTCGATCGGGTTTCAGGCTTCGTATCAGGCCGAGACCGCGGTCTACGCCAAGTATGTCCTGACCAAGAAACCGGACGCGAAAATCGCGCTGTTCTACCAGAACGACGACGCCGGCAAGGACTACGGCAACGGCTTCAAGAAGGGGCTGGGCCCCGACAACGTCAAGAAGATGGTAGTGGCGGAAGCGACTTATGAGTCAACCGATCCGACCATCGACAGCCAGATCGTCAAGTTGAAAGCGTCCGGCGCCGACGTGCTGTTCATGCACGCGATCCCGAAGCAGGCGGCGCAGGCGATCCGCAAGATCGGCGAGATCGGCTGGAAGCCGGAGATGTTCTTCCTGGCGGCGACCTCGACCTCGATCACGTCGGTGCTGAAGCCAGCCGGCTTCGACCATTCCAAGGGGATCATCTCGTCCTATTCGTTCAAGGATCCGAACGATCCGCAGTGGCAGAAGGACAAGGACGTGCAGGACTGGGCCGCGTTCATGAAGAAGTATTTCCCCGACGGCAACATCCAGGACCAGCTGATCGTCTATGGCTACGTCGTGGCGGAAGCCACCGTGCAGGTGTTGAAGCAGTGTGGTGACACCCTGACCGGCGAGAACATCATGAAGCAGGCCGCCAGCCTCGACATCGCGTTGCCGATGATGCTGCCGGGCATCAGGCTGAAGACGTCACCGACGGATTATTTCCCGGTCGAAGCGATGCGCCTGGAACGATTCAACGGCGAAGCCTGGGAGTTGTT
>JAIEPP010000018.1 GCA_019748335.1 Xanthobacteraceae bacterium | reverse complement strand
GTCGGTGAAACTGCCGCCGGTCAGCGAATTCTTTGTCGATCCGGACCTGCGAGACGACGCCGCGCTCGCAGCACGGCTCGCCGCACCCGCCAACGACAACACCGGCATCTTTCACGACGCCAACGAACCAGGCAGCCGCGGCGGCTTCTCGCTCTACGTTCCCGAATATTACACGCCCGAACGCCCGCTTCCGCTGGTCATGGCGCTGCACGGCGGCAGCGGCAACGGCCGCGGTTTCCTGTGGAGCTGGCTGCGCGACGCGCGCAGCCGTGGCGCAATCCTGATCGCACCGACCGCGACCGGCGATTCTTCCAACAAGACCACCTGGGCGCTGATGGGCGACGACACCGACACGCCAAACCTGATGCGCATTCTCGAACAGGTGCGCTCGCGCTGGAACGTCGATCCGAAACGGATGCTGCTGACCGGAATGAGCGACGGCGGCACCTTCTGCTATGTGACGGGCTTCGACAGCGCCTCGCCCTTCACGCATCTGGCGCCGGTGTCGGCGACCTTTCATCCGCTGATGGCGGAAATGGCCGATGCCGAACGCTTGCGCGGCCTGCCGGTACACATCGTGCACGGCAAGCTGGACTGGATGTTTCCGGTGCAGGTGGCGCGCCAGACCAGCCAGGCGTTGTCAGCAGCGGGCGCCGACGTCACCTACCGCGAACTCGACGACCTCAGCCATTGCTATCCGCGCGAGATGAACGCGGAGATTTTGACCTGGCTAAACCGCGCATAGGCACGGAACCATCCCCGGTCCGCCACGTTATTGATGGAACCGGAGGGATTACCAATGCGGACGTTTATCGGAATGATCTTGGGCGCGCTGCTGCTCGTTTGCGGCGTCTATGTCTATGATTCCATGCAGACGTCGAGTGTGGCGAACGGCCAGGTCGCGACGGCCAACCGCACCATCGTCAACTGGGACGTAGCGGCCACCGACTGGGCGGCGCTGAAGACACGCGCCCATAGCGATTGGGTCAAGATTTCGTCGAAGTAATAGCGGCATCACTCGCCCCAACGAGCAAGGCGCCTTCGTCGCGGACGAGGGCGCCTTTTTCGTATCGAGTTGATCGCTAACCCTTGCCGGCCTTGGCCTTGCGTGCGTCGGCGATGACCAGTTCGAATTCCGCCATGGTCAGCACCCCCGGCACACGGAATTTGCCGACGATGAAGGACGGCGTGCCCTTGAAGCCGAACGCCAGCGCCTGATCGTTGTTGCGGGCGAGGATCCCGTCGATCGCCTTGGCGTTGGTCTCGAGGTCGCGCTTGAGGCGATCCATGTCGATGCCGGCGCCCGCCAGCAATTCGTTGATGCGTGGCTCGGTCAGTTTCGAGCTGACGCCGATCATCGCCTCATGCGCCGCCATGAACTTGTCCTGGTATTTGGCCGCCAGCGCCATCCGCGCCGCGACCTTGGAGACCGGCCCGAGGATCGGCCAGTCCTTCAGCACCAGCCGGACCTTGCCGTCGTCCTGGATGACCTGCCGCAGTTCCGGATCGATCTTGCGGCAATACGGGCAATTGTAGTCGAACCATTCGACGATCGAGATGTCACCGTCGACATTTCCGGCCGCGGGAATCTCGGGGTCGCGCAGCACCAATGCTTCGGTCAGGATCGCATCGTCGCCCTGCGCCAGCGCGGAACGCGACATCGCGCTCGCACCGAGTAGCGCCGCGCCGAAGCCAACCAAGCCGAGGGCTTGGCGCCGGGTACGTCCCGGACTGGTTCCGGCTGCATCATTCGATCGGGTCATGGAGGTCTCGCGAGGGCTGTCCTACCCTTGATACGGTCAAGGCAGGGATATGTTACGCGCCAGCATATAGAGCGCCACCGCAATAATGACCACCGCGAACACAATGTTGAGCGCGCCGCGCTTTTCCGCCAGGTGCCGCGCCGAGCGGGTACCGGCCAATCCGCCCAAAATACCGCCGGCCACGAACAGCCCCGCCAGCATCCATGACACCAGGCCGGACCAGGCATAGCTCGCCGCCGTGGTCATGCCGAACGCGGTGACCGCGACCAGGGAGGAGCTGACCGCGTTCATGATCGGCATTCCCGTCGCCAGCATCAGGGCCGGCACGATCAGGAAGCCGCCGCCGATGCCGAAGAAGCCGGACAGCGTTCCGGTCGCAAGCCCGAGCCCGACGATGGCCGGCATGTTGGACATCGAAATCTTGACGTCGGGCAGCCCGATCCGCGACCGCGTCTTCAACATCAGCATGGCGATCACCAGCATGATCAGTGCGAACAGCGCCAGCAGTTTCTGGCCATCGACCATTTTGCCGACGAGCGAACCGCCGAACGCGCCGGCCATACCGGACAGCGCGAACACCAGCGCGCAGGACCAGATCACGGTGCCGCCGCGGGCGTGGTTGGACAGGTTGATCGCGGCGTTGGCGGCAACCGCAATGGCGCTGGTGCCGATCGCGACATGGGGGTCGGGCACCCCGACCACATAGACCATCAGCGGCACCGCGAGGATCGAGCCGCCGCCGCCGACCAGGCCGAGCGAGAAGCCGACCAGCATGCCCGATGCCAGCCCGAGCAGGCTTTGCGTTGTGGAGATGATCAAGACTTGAGACTCACTTTTGCGGCGCGACCATAGAAGGAATTTCCACAGATCGCCATGCCGATAGCATGAGTCTGCCTTGCAAGCTCGCTCAGCGGATCAGCAAGGTCACGGCCAGCGGCACCAGCAGCGAGGTCACCAGCGCGTTCAGGCTCATGGCGATGCCGGCGAACACGCCGGCCACCGCATCGACCTGGAACGCCCGCGCGGTACCGATGCCGTGGGCGGCGAGCCCAACCGCGAAGCCGCGGGCGCGGAAGTCGGTGATGCCGGTCCGGTTCATCAGGGGCGTGACGATGACCGCGCCCATGATGCCGGTCAGCACCACCGAGACCGCGGTCAGCGACGGATCGGCGTGCAGGGATTCGCTGATCCCCATCGCGACGCCGGCCGTGACGGACTTGGGTGCCAGCGACAGGATGATGCCGCGCGGCAAGCCCACGGCTTCCGCCAGCACCACCACCGAAACGATCGCGGTGACGGAACCAACCACCAGCGCCACCAGCATCGGCAGGATCGCCGCCGCGACCACCTTGCGATTCTCGTAGAGCGGCACCGCCAGCGCCACGGTGGCCGGCCCCAGCAGGAAATGCACGAACTGCGCGCCGCCGAAATAGGTGGTGTAGGAGGTGCCGGTGACGAGCAGGAAGACACCGATGATCCACATCGAATGCAGCACGGGATTGGCGAGCGGATGCCGCTGCGTTTTCAGCGAGACCGCATCCGCGACAGCATAGGTCAGCAGCGTCACCGTCAGCCACAGCAACGGCGATTGCGACAGGTACACCCAGAGCGAGAACGGATTGTCGCTCATGGCTTGCTCCCGCGCGTCATCAGCCGGCTGGCCACCAGGAAGGTCGCGACCGTCACCAGCAGGGTCACGACGACGGAGACGGCCAGGATGCCCAAAATCGCGACGCCGTGCTCGGCCAGCAGATCGAGTTTTTGCACCACGCCGACACCGGCCGGGATGAACAGCAGCGACAGATGCGCCAGCAGTCCGCGGCTGGTGCCCTCGACGCCGTCACCCTGCAGCGGTCCGCGCGCCATGATCGCGAAGCGATCGCGCGCCAGCAGCAACGATAGCAGGATGACCAGCCCGACCACCGGGCCCGGCATCGGCAGGCCGAGCCCGCGGACCATGACCTCGCCGGTCAACTGACAGAGCAGGATCAGGCTGAGGCTGGCAATCATGCGACCGTCCGCGCGACAAGGATCACGCCATCAGGTGGCCGTAGCGGACGCTTGTCAATGTCCGCGAGATCGATGTCCCCGCATCAAGCCGATGCGCGAACACCATCCTTCGCTGGCGCAGCTTCACGGCGCGGCAGCGCCATCAGCGTGGCGCTCATGGTCGCGATCAGGGTTTCCGCGCCGTCCTGGATCGCATAGGCGCGGCCCTCGCATACCGTCAGCGTGCGGCCGGGTTTGACGACGGTGGCGCGGAACGCGAAGCGTTCGCCGCGCGCCGGCGCCAGCAGGTTGGTCTTGAACTCCACGGTAAGGATATCGGTGCCGGCGGGCATCAGCGTGAACGCTGCGATGCCGCAGGCATTGTCGAGCCCGGCGGTGATGATGCCGGCATGAACGAAGCCGTTCTGCTGGGTGAATTCGGGCGAATAGCCCATCGCTAGGTCCACCTCGCCCGGCGCCATTCGCGCGATTGAAATGCCGAGCGTGCGCATCGCGCGCTGCCGCTCGAAGGTGTCGGTCGCGACGCTGTGATAGTCCAGGTTTTTCGGCTGGAATGACGACATGCCGTTCACGCCAGCGCCGGTTCTGTGGGATCGAGATGCGCCATCGCAAGGTTGCGGATCGCGGGCGCGAACGGCGCCGATTTGCGGGCCTTGCGATCGAGGTGCACGCCGGTGAATTCGCAGATAGCGGCGATCTCCCCGGTTTCGGCGTTGCGCATCTCATGCAGGAAGCGGATCGACTTTTCGCGGATCTCCAGCAACCGGCTCGTCACCTCGACGATGTCGCCGGCCAGCAGTTCCCGCTTGTAGGTAACGTTCTGCTGCACGGCGGCCATGCCGCGGCCGGACTCCCGCAGATAGGACGGCGTCAGTCCGAGCCGGGCGAACAGGTTCCAGTTCGCCTCGTCGAATTTGCCGACATACCACATGATGTTCATGTGCCCGACATGGTCGCACTGCCAGGGATAGACTGTGCCGCGATAGGTCGCGTCCATCGCCGCCATCGTTCGCACCCGTTTTCCTGCCCGCTTTTCGATCCTGATACGGTAGCGTATCAGAGGCCAAACGGGTTAGCAATACGGTACCGTATCAAGAATCGGTGAGACGCTGGCGTGACCGAAGGCACCGGGATAACCGAGAGCAAGAGCGACGCACGGCTGGAGACCTGGATCGAGGCCGGTTTCGGGGAAATCGCCCGGACCGGCGTCGAGGGCGTACGCGTCGAGGTGCTGGCGAAAAATCTCGGGGTCACCAAGGGCGGCTTCTACCGCCGCTTCCGCGATCGCGCCGCGCTGCTGGAAGCGATGTTGCAGAACTGGCGCGACGGCCGCATCGCCGCGATCGAGCAACAGACCAGTCTGGACGGCACCAGCGCCCGCGAGCGGCTGAAGGCGCTGATCGCGCTCTATTCGGAGCGCATGAATACCGAAGGCATGGGAATCGAACTGGCGATCCGGCAATGGGCGCGCTCCGACGCGCTTGCCGCCGGCGCGGTTGCCAGCGTCGATGCCGCCCGCCTGAAGAACGTCGGGCATCTCTACCGCGCCACCGGACTGCCGGCGGAGGAAGCCGACGCGCAGGCGTTCCTGTTCTACTGCTTCATCTTCGGCCAGAGCCTGCTGTTTCTCGAACGCGGGCCGCGCAAGCGCGCGCAGCTGGTGGCAAAGTCCGCCGAGAAGCTGATCGAAGACGGGTAAGACGCATGATCCGCCAAAGTGCGAGCGGTTTGGCGGCAAGATCATGCGCCAAACATCATGGCGCGGCCGGAAAGTTGATCCGGCCGCGCCTGAATGCGTGAGCGTGGAGCTTAAGCGGCGGGCTTCAGCTTCTTGTTGCACTCGCTGTAATAGCCGCCGCCCTTCTCGATCCACTTCAGGCCGCCATTGCCGCCGGTGGTCTTGTTGGCGTTGTACTGGTCGACGCAGGTATGCATCCGGCCCTTGCCGGCGGTTTCCTTGGCGTATTTCGGATCGATCGCCGACGGATAGACCGCAGGCCCGGAGGGGGCTGCCGGAGCGGCTTCCTTCTTGGCTTCTTTTTTCGCTTCTTTGGGCGCCGCTGCGGGAGCGGCAGCGGGCGTCGCCGCCGGTGCGGCAGCGGCATCCGCACCGCACTGCGCCTTGCGGAAGTCGTTCCATTTCTGGCCGGCGAGGGTGCCGGCGGTCTTGGCGGCCTGGTATTTCGCGCTGCATTCCTGCGTGGTCAGGGCCTGGGCCGGCGCCGTCGCCACCAACGCGGCAAAACCCGACACCGCAATCGCGCACATTATTCTTGCTTGAATGGTCATCCTTGGTCTCCTTGGGACAGTCATCTGCAACTCCCATCCTAGCGCAACCGGAGCTTGCGACAACGCGAAGGGCGATTTGTCGTTCAAAATATTGTGGCGGCGAAAATGCCGGATGAGACCATCCATTCATTTACGGTTCAGCATTGCGGCGCGACGGTTGCGCCCTTCCGTTCAAACCGAGGTGCCCCATGATCAAGATTTCCGCCCTTGCCGCCGCGACCGCCGTAGCCTCGCTGCTGCTGATGGGCGCCGCGTCAGCGCAGACCGCCGCGCCCGCCAAGACCGAAGCCCCCAAAGCGGCGCCCGCCGCCAAGGCCGACGTCAAGACCGAGAAGGCACCGGTGGTGCACAGCGCCGCCTCGCTCGAATGCTCGAAGGAAGCCGACGCCAAGGGTCTGCACGGCAAGGAGCGCAAGAAATTCCGTTCGGAATGCAAGGCCTCCGCCGCCAAGACGGACAAGCCTGCGAAGTAACCGATCTCGTGCATCTTGCCCTCCCCTGGAGGGAAAACTTCAGCGATTGCGACGCGGTGCGCATTGCTGCACCGCGTTCGTGCATTTGTCCCGCTACCGCGGATTTGCCATAAGATGGCGTGAACCTGATCCCCGCATCCCTCGCTTCGGCCCTTCCCGACCGCGCCAAGCTTCTCCAGACCTGTGAGACGCTTGTCATCGGCGCCGCCGGCGGCTTGCTGTTCTTGTGGGCCAACCTGCCTGGCGGACTGATTTCCGGGGCGATGACCGCGGTCGGCATCGCAGCCCTGGCCGGACGGTCGCTCGCTCTGCCGCCGATCCTGACCCAGACCGTGCTGGTGCTGCTCGGGATATCCCTGGGTTCGCTGGTGTCGCGGCAACTGATCCAGCATGTCAGCTCCTATCCGCTGACCATCGGCCTCTTGGCGCTCGCCACCTTCTGCTCGACCTTCGGCTCCAGTTTCTATCTGCAACGCGTGCACGGCTGGGACAAGACCTCGGCACTGCTGGCCGGCAGCCCCGGGGCGCTGTCGCAGATCACCATTCTCGCGGTCGAGAAAGGCGCCGACGTCGCCGGGATCGCCGTGGTGCAGACCATGCGGGTGATCATTCTCACCGCGGCCTTGCCGCTGCTGGTCGCGCTGAGCGGGATTCCGCCGTCGGCATCGCAAAGCTTCGGCATCGCCACCGCCTCGCCACTCGAACTTTTCGCGCTGATCGCGGCCTCGGTCGCGGTGGCGCTGCTGCTGCGGCTGGCGAAATTTCCGGCGAGCTGGATGTTCGGTGCGATGATCGCCTCCAGCGTGCTGCACGGCACCTCGCTGATCGAGGGCGGCCTGCCGAACTGGGTCCGGAACGTCGCCCTGGTCGGCATCGGCGCCGTGATCGGCTCGCGCTTCGCGCGGATGCGTATCTCGACCCTGCTCAGGCATGTCAATGCCGGGCTGGGTTCGTTCGCGGTCGCGATTCTGATCTCCGCGATCTTCGTCGCTATCATCGTGACGACCACCCATGTGCGCTTCGCCGACGTCGTGGTGGCGTTCGCGCCCGGCGCGATGGACGCCATGCTGGCGCTGGCGCTGACCCTGCATATCGATCCGATCTTCGTCGGCGCCCATCATCTGTCCCGCTTCGTGTTCGTCTCGATCACCACCCCC
The DNA here is from genome assembly GCA_019748335.1 of Xanthobacteraceae bacterium. Classification (GTDB taxonomy): domain Bacteria; phylum Pseudomonadota; class Alphaproteobacteria; order Rhizobiales; family Xanthobacteraceae; genus Bradyrhizobium. The sequence continues at coordinate 1,023 of JAIEPP010000018.1, read as the reverse complement.
GGCATCGTCCATCTGTTCGGGCGGCCGCAGGAGGATGTCGACGATTGAGGGGAGCTCTGCGCTTGTAGCCCGGATGAGCGCAGCGATATCCGGGGCGGTGTGAGAGCGGTCCCGGATGTCGCTCATCCGGGCTACGACGCTCGTGCGCCGAAGCAGGCAGCTTCGTAGGGTGGGCAAAGCGCAAGCGTGCCCACCATGACAATCATGGACGATAGATGGTGGGCACGGCGCAAGAGCGCCTTTGCCCACCCGACATCTGTTCAGGCTCGCTTCGTCGAAATCAAACCCCACGCCGCGATCGCCGCCATCAGCAGCGAGATCAGCACGTTGTAGCCGGCGAGCGAGAGGCCGAGAAAACGCCACTGCACTTCGTCGCAGCGGATCACCTTCACGCTGTCGAGCCGATCGAGCAGACTGCCGGCCTTGCCGAAATCGACGATCGGCCCGCTGCAATCGGTCGGGCCCTGCCAGAACTTCCACTCGACGCCGGCGTGATAGGTGCCAAGCCAGGCATTGGCGAGGGCGGCCAGCAGGAGAATGGCGAGGCCCGCCAGCAGCACCGGGCGCGGCGCCCCACGGATCGCCGCCAGCGCGATCAGAAAGCCGAGCGGGAACGCCAGGTAATACGCATAGCGCTGCTCGAGGCAGAGCGGACAGGGCACGATGCCGAGCACAAGCTGGAAGAACCAGGCGCCCGCCAAGGTCGCCGCGGCAATCGATGCTACCGCCAGCGCGGCTGTCAGCGCCGGATTGGCGGAAAGGCGCGGAGGCGACGGATTTGCGGTGGCATCGGATGTCACGGGCTTTTCTCCTGCAAAATGGTCGTATCCCCTGCGAACGGCACTGTCGAGACAGGCAACAATCACATCCACGCGGGTTGACCGGGGCAGGCCTGCAGCTATATTCCGCCCGCTTCGCGACACCGCCCCTCAGGGCCGCTGTCCGAAGGCCCCTGTGGCGGAATTGGTAGACGCGCTCGACTCAAAATCGAGTTCCGCAAGGAGTGCTGGTTCGATTCCGGCC
>JAIEPP010000344.1 GCA_019748335.1 Xanthobacteraceae bacterium | reverse complement strand
TGAGCGGGGTGCCGAGCGCGCGGGCGGCGCTTTCCTCGTCCATGCCGAAGGCCAAGGGTGTGTTGTTCGACAGCGTTGCGGTGAAGGGCGGCGGATAGGGGCCGCCGGTTGGCGGCAAATGCTGTGCAACAGCGGGCATGATACCGGCTGCGATCAGCGATAACGCGGCGGCAAACCTCTTCATGACGCGGCTTTCTCGGTCGCCCCGGCATCGAGCCCATCGAGGAACGGCAGTACGGCGTTGATGAAGGCCTGCGGCTGATCGATGTTGACGGCGTGGCCGGCGGCCGGGACCACCACTTTCCGCGCGCCGGGAATCTTCGCCGCCATGTAGTCGGAAGCTGCGAGGAACGGCGTGTCGTCGGCGCCGACCACGACCAGTGACGGCACCTTGATGTCGGGCAGCGATTCGATCACGCGGGCGTCGCGCTGGGTCAACATGCCCCGCGCGGCGTGGGCCAGGCCGGTCGCGTCGCGATGGGTGACGCTGGAGCGTTCGCGGCTGCCGGACTTCAAAACCTCGAGGCCTTCGCGGTCGAAACGGTCGCCGGTGTCATGGGCGCGCTTGTTCCAGACCTCGCGGGCATCGTCCTTCTTGAAACCGGGGCCGGTGTCGATGATCAGAAGCGCGCGCACGCGGTCGGGATGGACACGGTAGAACGCCAGCGACATGTAGCCGCCGAGCGAGAGGCCACCGATGATCGCGGTCTTGGCGCCGACCTGGTCGAGCAGGGCGGCGATGTCGGCGACCGTCAGCGCCTCGCTATAGGCCGCGGGATCGCTGGGGTAATCGGACTGGCCGTGGCCGCGCATGTCCCACAACACGAGCTTGTGATGCTTCGACAGCGCCGCGATCTGGCCCTGCCACATGCCCGAAGTCGACGAATAGCCGTGAGTCAGCAACAGCGGCGGGCCGGAGCCGTGCACCTCGTAATAGATGTTGACCCCGTCACGATTGAGTTTCGGCATGGCGCGTTCCCAACACTTTCTTCCGGATCTTTCTGGCCGCTCTCCATCCTAGCGCGATCCCTTCGTCGTTGGGAAATGCAGAAACGGAAGAGGGGCGTGCACCGGCAACTCAATTGAGACGCTTGTGCGGCCATGCGTTGCCGCAACGCACAAGGCGGAATTTTATTCTCTTCGAACGATTCCAGATTGCCTCCAGGTCGGGATGGCGCCGCGACTTGGCTACGTATGCCAATCCCTAAAATTGTAACGATCGCGCCAATCCTTCGTTCACGACGCCTCTTAAGCCGTCTGGAACGCCTTGTCCGGTAACCTCCCGTGTCGGTCATCACCACCGCAAGGCTCGGGGTTCCATGTCAGCTCTACCCAACAAGATTCCGGCCAAGCGCCGGCTGCTGCTGGCGTCGGATCGGAGCGATCAAAGCAGCGAACTGGCCAGCATTCTCAAGGCCGTCGGCCAGGTCGACACCATTGCGACCTCGGCCATTCCCGATTCCCCGTCGCGTGATCTCTCGGGCATCGTGGTCGACATCAACCTGCGCTCCGCCGAGAGCGTGCAGCTGGTGCGCAACAAGCTGCGGGCCGACGCCTATCGCGAGATGCCGCGGCTGTTCGTGCTGGCGGACGCGCTGCATCATGGATCGATGCAGGCCTGGGCGCTCGGCGCCACCGACACCATCGCACGGCCGTTCGACGCGCAGGGCATCCTGCAGCGGATCCGTTCCGCATTTCCCGACACCGCCGGCTTCGACGAAACCGATCGCGGCAAGGCACTGAACCGCGGCGTCGAGGCGGCGCACGCCGTGCTGGTCAAGATCTTCAACGGGCTGCCGGCTGGTCAACCCCTGAAGTTCAGCGACATCGTCGAGGCCGAGAACAAGATCATCAGGGCCATCCGGCACTCCTCATTGCGGGAATGGCTGACCACCGTCGGCTGCCATCACACCGACAGCTACCGCCATTGCCTGTTCGTCACCGGCTTTGCGGTCGCGTTCGCGCAGCATCTCGGCATGCGCGACGACGACCAGCGCCGGCTCGTCCGCGCCGCTTTGCTGCACGATGTCGGCAAGGCGTTCATTCCGGTTGCGATCCTCGACAAGGCGGACTCGCTGACGCTGGAGGAAATGGACGAGATGCGCCAGCATCCGCGCCGCGGCTTTGACGCGTTGTCGGCGCAGGGCGGCTTCCCGCCGGAAATGCTCGACGTGGTGCTGCATCACCACGAATTCCTCGACGGCACCGGCTATCCCGACGGCCTCAGCGGCAAGGAGATCAGCGACATCGTGCGCCTGACCACGATCGTCGATATCTACGCGGCCCTGGTCGAGAAGCGCGCTTATCGTCTGCAGTTCACCCACGCCAGGGCGTTTGCCGTGATGGAAGAGATGGGCGAGAAGATCGACCAGCATCTGCTGCACGCGTTCCGCCCGGTAGCGTTCGGACATTATTGAGGCGGGCGCGTATTTTCGCGCCGCTCCCGTCAGCCGCTCAACGCAAGTATTTTGGCTTTTCAGCCGTCTAGCTATCTGGGATCATCGGCGTGCCATGCGCCGTGACGCACGGTGGCAGACGGGGAAGACCGATGGATACGACGGCGGCCTTGCGCGGGGATCTCGACATTCCCGCCGACATCGCGGCGACCCTCGTCAATCCCGCGGCCTATGCCGATCACCGCATTCATGACAGCTACCGCTGGCTCCGCGCCAACAATCCGCTCGGCGTGGCGCGGCCCGAGCAGTACGATCCGTTCTGGGTCGTCACCAAACACGCGCATATCCAGGCCATCAGCCGCCAGAACGAATTGTTTCACAATGCCGATCGGCCGACCACGCTGACGACGCGCGCGGTCGAGGAGCGCGTCCGCAAGATCACCGGCGGGCCGAACCTGGTGCGCTCGCTGGTGCAGATGGACGCGCCCGATCACCCGAAATACCGCGCGCTGACCCAAGGCTGGTTCATGCCCGCCAATCTCGGCAAGTTCGAGGCCCGGGTGCGCGAGATCGCGCGCGCGACCGTGCAGCGCATGCTCGACAAAGGCGGCCGTTGCGATTTCGTCGCCGACGTCGCCCTTGGTTATCCCCTGCATGTCATCATGGAAATTCTCGGCGTTCCGGAAAGGGACGAGCCGAGAATGCTGAAGCTGACGCAGGAATTGTTCGGCCCGCAGGATCCCGACACGGCGCGGATTCGCGAGTCCTTAACGGCGGAACAGTTTTCCGCGATGATGCAGTCCGTCGTGAACGATTTCGGCGCCTATTTTCGAGGGATCACCGAGGACCGCCGCCGCAACCCGCGGGAGGATCTTGCCACCGTCATCGCCAATGCCAGAATCGGCGGCGACTACATGCCGGACCATGACGCCACCAGCTATTACATGATCGTCGCGACCGCCGGCCACGACACCACCTCGTCGTCAACCGCCGGTGCGCTGTGGGCGCTGGCGGAAGATCCGGCGCAGTTCGAACGGGTCAAGGCCGATCCCGGACTGATCCCGGGGCTGGTCGACGAGGCGATCCGCTGGATGACCCCGGTCAAGCATTTCATGCGCGCGGCGACCGCCGATACCGAACTCGGCGGCCGCAAGATTGCAAAAGGCGACTGGCTGATGCTGTGCTACGCCTCCGGCAATCGCGACGAGGAAGTGTTCGAGCAGCCGGATCAGTTCCGCTGCGACCGCAAGCCGAACCGCCACGTCGCGTTCGGCTACGGCGCGCATCTGTGTCTCGGGCAATATCTGGCGAAGCTCGAAATGAAGATCCTGTTCGAGGAATTGCTGCCGCGGCTGAAATCGGTCGCGCTCGACGGCGAAGTGAAGATGACGCAGGCGTATTTTGTGAATGGCCCGAAGAAGCTGCCGATCCGGTTCGAGGTGAATTAGACGCTGTCGTCATTGCCTACGCTGCCCGCTGCCGTCATTGCGAGCGAAGCGAAGCAATCCAGTTCTTCACTTGAAGAAGGCTGGATTGCTTCGTCGCTTCGCTCCCTTGCACAAACGCTTCGCGTTTGTTGCAGGCAATGACGGCGAATTGTTCCGCTAGTCTGCTACCCCAGCATTTTCCGCAGCTCCGCCTTCGCCACCTTCTCCAGCGTCGAACGCGGCATTTCATCGACGAAACGTATCTCGCGCGGCACCTTGAAGTCGGCCAGCGAGTTGCGGCAGGCGGCCATGACGGAGTCATGAAGTCCGGGCGGCGCGGCTGCGACTCCTGCGGCTGGAATGATGAACACGACTGGCACCTCGTCCAGCATCGGATGCTTCTTCGCCACCACGGCGGCCTCGCGCACGCCGGGCACCACCGCGATCACCTGTTCGATCTCGGAGGCCGCGACGTTTTCGCCGCCGACCTTGAGCATGTCCTTGGCGCGGTCGCCGAATCTCAGGAAGCCGTTGTCGAGCAGGGTGACGCGGTCGCCGGTGATGAAGTAGCCGTGCTCGTCGAAACTCTCGGCCGTGGCCTTTTCGTTGTGCAAGTACTCGGCAAAAAGAGAGAGACCGGGAATACCCTTGATCAGGAGATTGCCGGTGTCGCCGACCGCGGTCGGCCTGCCGTCGTCATCGGTGACGCGGATCGAATATTCCGGCGCGGCGCGGCCGATCGACATCGGCGTATTGGGCTGGTCGACCTCGCCGATGATGCCGTGGGTGATGGTCTCGGTCATGCCCCACCAGCCGATGGTCTTGATGCCGAAGGCGGCGAACGGCGGCGGATCGTTCACCGCCGTGCCCCAGAGCCGGAATGTGTGGTTCTTCGGAACCTCGTGTTCCAGCAGCGCCTTCATGCAGAACGGAATCGTCGAGGTCCAGGTGGAATTGTGTTCCAGCGCGACGCTCCAGAACCGGCTGGCGGAAAACCGCGGCTGGATCACGCAGGAGCCGCCGACCCACAGCGCTGCCAGCATCGAATAGGCCAGCGCATTGGTGTGGAACAGCGGCAGATAGGTCTGGTGCACGTCATCAGCATGCAGGTCTTCATGCGCGGCGTTGATCTTGCCGCCCCACAGCGCGTTGGCGTGGGTCCACAGCACCGCCTTCGGGCGCGATGTGGTGCCGGAGGTATATTGCACGCTGCACGGCGCCATCGGATCGGTGGCGCGGCGCGGCCGATCGGCGCTGTCGGCGAACAGGGATTCAAAACTGTCCCCGCGCGGTGCGCCTTGCGCCGGCGCGCTGCCGGCATCGTGCGAAATCACCGCGATCCAGCGCAGATCGCGGCAATGGGCCGAAATCAATTCGGCATAGGCAGGCTGGGTGATCGCGGCGACCGCGCCGCAATGGCCGGCAAAGTATTCCATTTCCGCGGGCGCCGAGCGGGTATTGGTGGTGACGGCGATGGCGCCGAGTTCGACGCAGGCAAACCAAGCCAGCATCGCCTCGATGCAGTTGTCGAGATGGATCAGGACATATTCGCCGGGCTTGATGCCGCGTTTGACCAGGCCTGCGGCGAGCGCACCGACACGCTCGTGAAATTCGCCGTAGGACCATTTCCGCGCCGGCGCCTCGAACGGCGCCCAGATCAGGAACGGATGGTCGCGGCGGGTCTGGCTGCGCATCCGCAGCAGCCACGGCACGTCAAGCCCCGCGAATGGTCCGACGACGCCCGGCGCTGGCTGTGAAATCGACATGGTTCCTCCCGTGCAGCTTCTGGCTGGCTGCCTTTGGTATTGCTTGGGAGTGTTCTGCCACTGGATGGCCCGGGGAGCAAATCTGCGATCCGTCATCCTGAGGCGCGAGCCTCTTCGGCGAGCCTCGAAGGATGACTGACGGGACCCGTGGCCCATCCTTCGAGACGCGCGCAGGGCGCGCTCCTCAGGATGACGCCGGCGGATGTGTCAGTCGTCCCCACCCTCATACGACGAAATCTCGATCAAACTGCCGTCGGGATCCCTGCAATAGACCGAACGCAGCGTGCCGCGGGCGCCTTGTTTGGCGACCGGGCCTTCCTCGATCGCAACATCGTTGGCCTTCAGATGCGCGACCACCTGGTCCGGGGAGCTGGCGGTCAGGAAACACAGGTCGTCACTCCCCGCGGTTACGTGGTCGGCGGTGAACCACTCGACCTTGTCGGCGCCGCGCGGCCGGACGTTGATCTTCTGGTTCCCGAACAGCAGCGAGGTCCGCGGCGTCTTGCCGGGGCCCGGGTCGAACACCCTGACCTCCATGCCGAGGATCTTGCGGTACCACTCGGCCGAGCGGGCCACGTCAGCCACATTGATCACGAGATGGTCGAGCGCGTTCACCTTGACGGACATGACTTATCCTTTCGTCGCGGTCGCCAGCGCTTGTGTCGCACTGGCCGCGTTTCGGATTGTTTGTTACAACGCAGCCCGCGATCAATTCAATAGAACGGACCGGGCTTTGAACCCGGCCTTTTGGGAGAAAATTCATGATTTCACGCCGCGCCGCGATCTGCCTGACGGTTATGGGTCTTTCGGCAGTCGCCTCCATCGGGACCGCCTCCGCGGCGGACTATCCGGCGCGGCCGGTGAAATGGGTCGTCGGATATCCGCCCGGCGGCGCCACCGACATCATCGCGCGGCTGATCGGCCAGCGGCTGTCGGAGAAGCTCGGCCAGCAATTCGTGATCGAGAACAAGCCCGGCGCCGGCAACAACATTGCCACCGAAAGCGTCATCAATGCCGAGCCGGACGGCTACACCGTGCTGCTGGTCAACCCGGCGAACTACATCAACGCCTCGCTGTACGCCAATCTGAAATTCAACTTCGTCCGCGACATCGCGCCGGTGGCGTCGTTCAATCGCGTGCCGAACGTGATGACGGTCAACAAGGACGTGCAGGCCAAGAACGTCGCCGAATTCATCGCCTATGCCAAGGCCAATCCCGGCAAGGTGAACATGGCTTCCTCCGGCAACGGCACTTCGGTGCATCTGTCCGGCGAAATGTTCATGGCGATGGCCGGCATCAAGATGCAGCACGTGCCCTATCGTGGTGCTGCGCCTGCCATCACCGACCTGCTCGGCGGCCAGGTGCAGGTGATCTTCGACAACATGCCCTCGATCATCCAGCACATCAGATCCGGTGCGCTGCGCGCGCTCGCCGTGACGACGGTGACGAAGTCCTCTCAATTGCCGGATACGCCGACGGTGGCGGAGACCGTTCCGGGCTACGAGGCCAGCGCGCTGTTCGGCATGGGAGCGCCGAAGAACACGCCGAAGGAGATCATCGCCAAGCTCAATACCGAGATCAACGCGGTCCTGGCCGAGCCGGACATGAAGAAGCGCCTGATCGAGCTCGGTGGCGAACCCCTGATCCAGACGCCGGAGAAGTTCGGCGCCGACATCGCCGCCGAAACCGAGAAGTGGAAGAAGGTGGTTGAGGGCGCCAACATTCCGAAGGTGGAGTGACCGCTTGGGCGGAACATTGCCGCATTCGTGGGGTTTAAAGGCAAGGACGATGTGACTTACCTGCCTTCGGGCAAAGGAGACCGTGATGCGCCATGCAATGTCAGCAATATTGGTCCTGGCGGCGGCTACGGCCGCCGTGGTCGCCGGCTCTTCGCCGGCGGCGGCGTATGATTATCGCTATTGTCTGCAGGGCCGGGGTATCGGTATTCCCGGCGAATGCGCCTACAGTACCTACGACCAATGCATGGCCTCGGCATCGGGGCGGGGGCTTTACTGCAACGTCAACCCGCGCGTTGCGTTCGGGCAGCCGCCGCGGCGTGGCCGGATCTACCGGGATTATTGAGGTCGGGTCTCATGGCGAGGAGCGCGTCTGGCGTTTCTCGCGCCACATGACGGAGTGCCTATGCCCTATGTAGATGGGTTCATCGTGGCTGTGCCGAAGAAAAAACTCGCAGCTTACGTTCGGATGGCGAAGAAGGTCGGCAAGATCTGGCGCGAGCACGGCGCGCTGGACTATCGCGAATGGGTTGCCGACGATGTCAAAGTCGGCAAGCTCACCTCGTTCCCGCGTGCCGTCAAACTCAAGCCGGGCGAGACCGTGGTGTTCGCGTGGATCACCTACAAGTCGCGCGCAGCGCGCGACCGCGTCAACGCCAAGGTGATGGCCGATCCCCGGAGCAAGCCGTTGTCGGATTTGAAGGCGATGCCGTTCGACGGCAAGCGGCTGATCTATGGTGGGTTCGAGAGCCTGGTGAAAATATAGGCCGGGTTGTTGTGCATTCGGTTCTGCTGCACGCGGCTGGATCGTTGAAAAGCTGGGACCAACGATCGCGGTTCTCCGAACTGTAATCTAACTGTCAAACTAGCCGTCTACGACCATCCGGCACCTGCCTCGCCGGATGACGGATTGAAATGGCTGAAATCGAGATTCGGGCTGTCCGCAAGGCCTTCGACAGTGCCGAGGTTTTGAAGGGCGTCGATCTCACGATCGAGGACGGCGAATTCATCTCGCTCGTCGGGCCTTCGGGCTGCGGAAAATCCACCCTGTTGCGCGTCATCGCCGGGCTCGAACCGCAGACCTCAGGCGAAGTGTGGATCGACGGTACCCTTGTCGACGGCGTCAGGCCGAGCGCGCGAAATCTGGCGATGGTGTTCCAGTCCTACGCGCTCTATCCGCATTTGAGCGTGTTCGACAATATCGCGGTTCCGCTTCGGATGAAGCGGCTGTCGACCCTGCAACGGCTTCCTCTTGTCGGACGTTTGTTTCCCGGCCGCCGCCACGCCGAGCAGACGATTCGCGGCGACGTCGAACGCGTCGCCGCCCAGCTCGAAATCTCACCTTTGCTGAAGCGCAAGCCTGGTC
>JAIEPP010000320.1 GCA_019748335.1 Xanthobacteraceae bacterium | reverse complement strand
CATATTGCTCATTGACCGGGCAGCAGACCCGCCGGCCGGTCGCATGGGGTGCCGTAAGGGCCCCTCAAAGTCGCTTCGAGAGGACTTTGTAATGTCACGTGTTCCTTCGTTATCCAGTCCGTTCCTGCTTGGGTTCGACGAAATCGAGCGTGCGCTCGACCGCGTCGTCAAAGGCGCCGACGGTTATCCTCCCTACAACATCGAGCGGTGTGACCGTGCCAACGGCCAGCCTGAACGGCTGCGAATCACGCTGGCGGTCGCGGGATTTACCCGGGACCAACTCGATGTAACCACTGAGGAAAACCAGCTTGTGATCCGGGGCCGCCAGCAGGACGACAAGGCCCGGCAATACATCCATCGCGGCATTGCCGCGCGCCACTTCCAGCGCACCTTCGTGCTGGCGGAGGGGATGCAGGTGCTGGGCGCGGATCTGAAAAACGGGCTGTTGTCGATCGATCTGGCCAGGCCGGAGCCTGAGCGGGTCGTTAAGACAATCGCTATCAATGAGCACGAATAATGGAACGAGTAGCGGACTCGACCGCTTAACTAACTGAAGGAGTCGAGACCATGAGTGAAGTGAGTGTGACGTTCGAACCCGAAAAGGTTTCCACAGAGGCGCTGGCCCATCTGGGTGAAGGCCATATCGCCTATGTGAAACAGGTCCGTTCTGAAGACGTGCCCGGACTCTTCCCCCAGGCGCCGAAGATTGCGCCGGGACTGAAGCTGTTCGCGCTGCATGCCGCCGACGGAACCCCGATCATGCTGACCGACAGCCGCGAGGCGGCGATCGCCAACGCATGGAGCAACGAGCTTCAGGCCGTCAGCGTGCACTGACGCAGATCTTCTGCTGTCACTGACACGGCCGTTGCCGCCGTCACTGACGCTGGTCGGGCCAAGGGTTTTGTAGCGGCTTAACGCCGCAACGAGAATTCGCAATACGCGGGCGTGCTTCTCCGGTCGGGAAGCGCCCGCGTATTTTTTTGTCTTTCGGGAACGCGACGGTAGGGCCCAGAGCCAAAACGGGCGGATCGAACATCTGGAAGTTCGCATGAACGATCAAGCGATACATTCATGCAGCGTTGGACTTTGTCGAGGTCGGCACCGCGAGCGTCTACGATGGGAGCCGAACAGTCGGCCACTTGTCGCACACGCGGCAGGAGCCGTAACGAACCAGCGTCGTCCGATCCGACCTCAGGCTGCGCGCACGGTCGAGAGGAATTTCTCCACCTCGCCCTTGAGATGATTGCTTTGCCCCAGCAGCGATCGCGCCAGCCCGTGCACGTGGGTCGAGGCGGCGCCGGTGTCGGTCGCCCCCCGATTCACATCGGTGATGCTGCCGGCCACCTGCGTCGCCCCCTGCGCGGCGCGCTGGACGTTACGCGAGATTTCCTGCGTTACCGTGCCCTGCTCCTCGACGGCTGCCGCGATCGCCTGCGAGATTTCCGCGATCCGGCCGATCGTGCCGCCGATTTCATGGATGGCCGAAACCGATTGATTGGTTGCCGACTGCATCTGGCTGACCTGCTCGCTGATCTCTTCGGTGGCCTTGGCGGTCTGCGCCGCCAGCGCCTTGACCTCGGATGCGACGACCGCGAATCCCCGCCCCGCCTCGCCGGCCCGGGCGGCTTCGATCGTGGCGTTCAGGGCCAGCAAATTGGTCTGTTCGGCCACCGCGCTGATCATCTTGACCACTTCACCGATCCGGCTCGCGGACTGGGCCAGATCGGCAATCCGCGCATTGGTCTGTTCGACCTGGCTGACCGCGTCACGCGATATCTTGTGCGAATCCTGGACCTGCCGGCCGATCTCCGACACCGACGAGGCCATCTCTTCGGCCGCCGCCGCCGCCGACTGCGCGTTTGCCGAAGATTGTTCCGACGCGGAAGCGACCGTCGCCGACAGCGTCTGGGTCACTTCGGCGGTCTTGGTCAGCCGTCCTGCGGATGATTCGAGTTCGGAGGAGGCGGTGGATACGGTCTGAATGATCTTTCCAATGGCGAAATCGAAGCCGTCGGCCAACTGTTGCATCGCGGCCTTGCGATCGCCTTCGGCCTTCTGCTTCAGGCTTGCCTGCTCGGCTTCCATCGACTGAACGCGCAGCGCATTGTCCTTGAAGACCTGAACCGCGCGGGCCATGGCGCCGACTTCGTCGTTGCGGTTGAGGGCCGGGACCGAAACCTTCAGATCGCCGCCGGCAAGGCCCTTCATCACATCGGTCATCCCTGCAATGGGGCGAATGACGCCGAACGCGACGCCGAAAATGCCTGCGCCGATGATGAGAATCACCACCGCGGAAACGCCCCACAGCAACAGGGTGAACGTGCTGACGCGTTCGGTCGCCGCGACTTCCGTCGCCGCGTTCTGGTCGTTGGTTTGCTTGACGATGTCGTCGATAATGGCGCGGTGCGCCGTATAGCGTGCGGTGATCTCCGCATAGGATTTCGTCGCCGCCGCGCCGTCGCCCTTCGCCAAAGCGGGCAGCAAGCCTTCCTGTAGCGCGGCCCAGAAGCGCCGCACTTCACTGTCGGATTTCTCCACCAGCTTCGCCTTCAGCACGGGGTCGAGATCGGATTTGACCCAGAATTCGCGCCGCTCGTCATATTCCTTCCTGAGCTGCACAATCCTGTCGCGATGCGCCACGAGCTGCGTCGGATCGTGCAGCACGAGGGTGGCCTCAAGATAGGCTTCGATGACGTATTCCGGCGGCGGCAGGATGTCGGCGATGAGATCATTACCGAGCTTGATCCGATCGTAGAGCGGGCCGCCGACCTTGAGTTGGGCAAGCCCGTAGACACTGGTGGCAATCACGGCACCCAGACCCAATGCGGTGATCAATCCGAAAATCAGTATGGCGCGTGAAATCGAAAGCCGTAGCGTCATGGCAATGCTCTCCGGCCGTGGAAAACCCCAGCGATCGAAATAGCTGCTATTTAGCTTAAAATTGCGTTAGCCGGAGGCTCTGCCGTCAATGGAACGGTCGAGAACCGTTACGCTGCACTGGCCGGTGGCAGCGCCAGAACCGAGTAGATCGCCTGGGCATCGCGCGAGGCGCGCAGCTTCTTGGCCACGTCCTGGTCACGCAGCAGGCGCGCGATCCGCGCCAGCGCCTTCAAATGATCGGCGCCCGCACCTTCCGGCGCCAGCAGCAGGAAGATCAGGTCGACCGGCTGGCCGTCCATCGCCTCGAAATCGATCGGGCGTTCGAGGCGGGCGAAGAAGCCGAACAGCTTTTCGAGCTTGGGCAGCTTGCCGTGGGGAATGGCAACGCCATAGCCAACTGCTGTCGTGCCGAGTTTCTCGCGCTGCAGCAGAACCTCGAACACCGAGCGTTCGTTCTGCCCGGTCAGGGCGGCGGCCCGCGCCGCCAGTTCCTGGAGCGCCTGCTTCTTGCTGATGACCTTCAACGCGGGGAGAATCGCCTCGGGTGCGACCAGATCGGTAATCGTCATGGGGCGTTCCGAGGTGAATTGACCGGGAGGTTGTGAAATAGCAATTGCTATCGTGGCGTCAAGAAGATGAGACAGGAGGCGGGCTTAGACCCGGGTCCAGATTGGGGGGCTTCTACTCCAACACTCGACCGGTGCCAACTCCCGCGGGCCAGTTCCCGCACCCTATCGTTAAGGGCGGCGGACCATAGGTAGGGCTATCGGGGGCGTCAATGCTATCAGGCATATATGTCAGGGGGTAACCGCCGGGGGGTCGACCCAGCCGACGTTACCGTCGGCGCGCCGGTAAATGATGTTCACCCGGCCGCTGGAGCCGTGCTGGAACACGATGCAGGCAGCACCGGTCAGATCCAGCTCCATGACCGCCTCGCTGACCGAAAGCCGCTTCAGCGCGGTGGTCGCCTCGGCGATGATGACGGGGCTGTAGGCGGTGACCTCGTCGTCTTCCGCGGGCGCCTCGATCACATAGCTTGGCGCGTCGAGCGTCGGCGCGGTCATCTCGGCCATCGCCGCGGAAGCCGCGTAGGTCTTGCGGGCCGAGCGATCCTTCAGCCGGCTCTTGTAGCGGCGCAGGCGCTTCTCGATCATCACCAACGCCTGGTCGGCGCTGGCATAGGCGTCGGTAGCGTTCGAATCGGCTTCGAGCGTAATTCCTGAATCGAGATGCAGCGCGCAGTCGGTGCGGAAGCCGAAGCCGTCCTTGCTCAGCGTGATGTGGCCGGAGTAATTGCCGTCGAAATATTTCCGCAAGACCTCATCGGTGCGCTCGCTGACGCGTGAACGAAGCGCGTCGCCGACATTGATGCTCTTCCCGGAGATTCGAAGGGTCATTTGATTCCTCGCTTGATGCCCGTCACTCTGGACTTGTCAGTGGAGCATGACCCCTGTTCGGAAAACCAGCAGGTAGTTTTCCGGATCAAGCTCCAAGGCGAATCGACACTATCGCGATTTCACGCGAACGCAATCAGGCTGGAGCGGTATCGCGGGAGCGATCGGAAGAGGTGGCAGGGGCGGAAAGTGCATTGCCAAGCATACTCTGTTTGTCGCGGCGCCGCTGCACCGAGGAAGGAATCCGCATCGCTTCGCGGTACTTCGCGACCGTGCGCCGGGCAATATCAATGCCGGTCTCGCGCAATCGTTCCACGATGGTGTCGTCGGAGAGAATCGCGGCCGGGGCCTCGGCATCGATCAGCAGCTTGATGTGGTGGCGGACGGCCTCCGCCGAATGGGCCTCGCCGCCGTCGGCGGAGGCAATCGAGGCGGTGAAGAAATACTTTAATTCAAAGCTGCCGCGGTTGGTCGCCATGTATTTGTTGGCGGTCACCCGCGACACCGTCGATTCGTGCATCTGGATCGCGTCCGCCACCGCCTTGAGGTTCAGCGGACGCAGATGCGCGACACCATAGGTGAAGAAGCCGTCCTGCTGGCGCACGATTTCGGTCGCGACCTTCAGGATAGTGCGGGCGCGCTGGTCGAGCGCGCGGACCAGCCAGGTCGCATTCTGCAGGCAGTCGGTGAAATAGGATTTGTCGCCGTCCTTGCGGATCGTCTTCGACAGCTCGGTATAATAGACCTGATTGACCAGCACGCGCGGCAACGTGTCGCTGTTGAGTTCGACATGCCAGCCGCCATCCGGACCGGGCCGCACATAGACGTCGGGCACCATGGTCTGCGTCCGCGCCGAGCCAAACTTCAGGCCGGGCTTGGGATCGAGCCGTCGGATCTCGCCGATCATGTCGGTGATGTCGTCGTCGTCGACGCCGCACAATTTGCGCAGCGAAGCGATGTCGCGCTTGGCGAGGAGATCGAGATGCTCGACCAGCGCCTGCATCGCGGGATCGTAGCGATTGAGTTCTCGCAGCTGGATCGCGAGGCATTCGCTCAAATTCCGCGCGCAAATGCCGGGCGGATCGAATTTCTGCAGCACGGCAAGCACCGCTTCGACATCGCCTGGCGACGCCCCGAGCCGTTCGGCGGCCTGTCCGAGGTCCGCCGGCACGTAGCCGGCATCGTCGACCAGGTCGATCAGATATTGCCCGATCATGCGCTGCACCGGCGAGGTGAACGCCACCGCCAGCTGCTCGGCGAGATGGCTGCCGAGCGTGACCTCGGCGGCGACAAAGGCTTCCAGATTGTAGTCTTCGTCATTGGAGGCGCCGCCACCCCATTCGGTGTAGGCGGTCGGGGCCGCGTCCTGCGCCACCCTTGCTGCGGCCTCGGCGGGCTCTTCGGAGAAGACGTTGTCGAGCGGGGTATCCAGCGTCTGCTCGATTTCGGTGCGGGTGCCGAGGTCCCGGTTCAGCCACTCTTCCTGGCCGGGCTCGAAGGCGTCGCCCGTGGAACCCGAGCCCGCGTCAAAGCCGTCGCCACCGGAATCGTCGCCATAGCTGGAAGTATCGGAAAATTCGGCGCGTTCGGGAGCCGGTTCGCCCGCGACCGGGGCTTCGGGACCGTCACTGGCGCGATCCAGCAGCGGGTTCCGCTCCAGTTCCTCCTCGACGAAGGCCGAAAGGTCGAGATTCGACAGCTGCAGCAGCTTGATCGCCTGCATCAGCTGCGGCGTCATAACCAGCGACTGCGACTGGCGGAATTCTAGTCTCTGCGTCAGAGCCATGGAGGTAGGAACCGATCCCGTAAAACTTGGTCCGATTCTTGCTTATCCTAGTCCAAAGCCCTTGTACACGGCTTGACGCCTACTAAAAAACCGCTAGAGGCGGAATTCCTCGCCAAGGTAAAGACGGCGCACATCCGGATCAGCGACGATTTCCTCCGGGCTGCCCTCTGTCAAGATTTCCCCGGCATAGACGATATAGGCCCGATCGGTCAGACCGAGCGTTTCGCGCACATTGTGGTCGGTGATCAGGACGCCGATGCCGCGATTGGTGAGGTGGCGGACCAGATCCTGAATGTCGCCGACCGCGATCGGATCGATGCCGGCGAAGGGTTCGTCGAGCAGCATGTAATTCGGACGCGTCGCCAGCGCGCGCGCGATTTCGACGCGGCGGCGTTCACCGCCGGACAGCGCGATCGACGGCGATTTGCGCAGCCGGGTGATGTTGAATTCCTCCAGCAGCGAGTTGAGTTCCGCCTCGCGCTTCTTCTTGTTGGGCTCGACGACTTCGAGCACGGCGCGAATATTCTGCTCGACGGTGAGGCCGCGAAAGATCGAGGCTTCCTGCGGCAGATAGCCGATGCCGAGCCGCGCGCGCTGATACATCGGCAGCTTGGTGACGTCGTGGCCATCGAGCTCGATGGCGCCGCGATCCGCCTTGATCAGCCCGGTGATCATGTAGAACACCGTGGTCTTGCCGGCGCCGTTCGGGCCGAGCAGACCGACCGCCTCGCCGCGCCGGACATAGATGCTGACGCCACGCACGACCTTGCGGGTGCCGAAACTCTTTTCCACGCTATGCACAGCCAGATAGCCCTGCCGCTTGATCAGGCGAGGCGCGGCCGCGCCATTGGTTTTGGGCGCCTGGGCTCTTGGAGCCTGGGTTTTGGCGGCCTGGGGATGCGGGACCTGCGCGCTGGGGATTTGGGCACGCGCGCGCGGCGGTTCCGCCACCGGCTGCGCCTGCGGTCGCGGCAGTTCCAGTCCCGGGATCGGCGCGGCGCGCGCCATCGGCGGCGCGTCGCGCACCGGGCTCGTCAGCATGTCGCCGAAGGAATCGCCAAGCGCCGTGATGTCCTCGTGCGAACGCGCAAATCCTGCCGGACCGCGTTTCGCAGGGCGTCGCCGGAACATGCCGAGTAAATCCACCATCCCGCTTCGCTCACGCCTTTCGCGATGATCCGCGATGCGTCCGCCGGCGAATCGCGTCGCCTGCGAACCACGAATGAATGGATGTCCCCAAACACCCCGCCGTGCCAGCCCCGTAGATACAGGCTCACACCCCCAGCTTCAACCACAGAAGGCTTAAATATTATTTAAGTGATTGATATAGTTCATTTTTTACCGGGAATCAGCGACGGCATGCCTGGTTTGGCGCCACCCGCGCCGGAGCCACAATCCTTGCCTGCGGACTGGTCGAACAGGCCCTGGACCCGGCCGCTGTCGGATTCCACCCGCGACACACCGGTCGTCATATCCACCAGCAGACGGTCGCCGCGCAGCACGTTCTTGCACTGGGTCAGCACCACCCCGCCCGCCATGGTGATGAGGTTGGCCCTGGTATCGAAGATTGCACTCTCCCCCGTGACCACTTGCTCCTTTTGCGTCACGACCACGCCACCCCGCGCTTCGAGCTTGCGGATCGACGAACTGCCACCGGGTCCCGGGGAGGCCGCCTGCATGGGAGCCGTCTTGGCTCCCTTCGCATTGGCGGGCGCCGGCGCCGCGGCCGCCGGTCCGGAATCGTAGAACACCACCAGCGATTTCGCTGTCATGGTGGTGTCGCCCTGCACCACCTTCACATTGCCCGAGAAGGTCGCTTCCTTTTTCTTGTCGCGCATCTCGAGCGACGCCGCTTCGATCTGGATCGGCTGGTCGCGGTTTTGCGAAAAACCCTGCATCGCATTCGGCACGCCCGACACCGCGCCTTGCGCATGGGCGCCGCCGGAAGCGATCAGCGCAAGCGCGAACCCTGCTGCCGCCAGACTGCGCGAGGAAAACTGCATGATGAAATTCATTTCGTATTGGCAGGCTTGCTGATGGATCGGGTCTTCGGCGCCTCGGGCTCGGGAGGTGTCGGCGGATCCATGACCAGATTCATCACGACATTGCCTTCGAACCGCACCACCTCGCCGCTGTTGATGATACGGAGCCGGTCGGCGCTGAGCGTTCCATTGAGCAATTTGACGTCGACATGTTCGTCCGACGTCACCCCTCCCTTGTTGATGTCGACATAGGCCTGGGAGAGCTTGGCCTCATAGCCCGTGGAGGATTGCAGGAAGATATCCTTTCGCAGGTCGAGCATTTGCGCCTTGCTGTCGAAATAGCCGGTGCGGGCATCCATCGTCAGGGTGCTCTTGTCTTCCATCATCACCTTGGCGCGCAGCGCGCTGAGCTCGACGTGATCGGGATCGGTCAGGTCCTGGGTCGCGGCCTTTGCCCACATCTCGTAGGGCCGCTGGTCGGTCGAGAAGCCGGCGAGATGCGGCGATTCCATTGTGATCCTGGTGCCTGATACCACCAGGTTTCCCATATCGACGGGCAGC